>NZ_BDHF01000022.1:0-24351 GCF_054786115.1 Treponema sp. R80B11-R83G3
TTATCCGCATAAGATTGTGTCAGGTTTCGGCGCTTGCGCCGTTCTTTCAAGTATTCGCTTTTTTCCCAATCCCAAAACACAGCGGAAAATTCGGCAAAAGTCGGCATTTCCTTTGGTCCCGGAAGTAACTTCCCTTTTCTGTTCAACAAATTGCAATAATTTCTTGCCGCCGTCTTATTGTTCTGTCCAGTAGTCCAGGGACCTAACCGTTTCCCCTCGCTGTCATAAGCGTAGTAATAGACCACTGTTTTCCCCGAAGGAACAACCCTTGTAAACAAAGTAAAATCGTTATGCATAGCAAAACTCCAATTTTTTTGAAAATTGATGTCATACCTGATAACACGAATTTTCAAGCGTTTTAGGCGTACCGAACCAGCAACGCTAATTCTTTACAGGGTATAGATTTATCACAGAGTAAAACCGCTGACAACTGTTGTTTAGTGCAATTTCAACAATGTTACCAGCATTGGGGATAGAGCTTTTGTTAATTGTAAAAGCCTTACCAGCATAACCATACCCGCCAGCGTTATCAGCATTGGGTTTGGAGCTTTTGCCGCTTGCATCAACCTAACCGCAATAACGGTTGACACTGGTAATACCGCGTATAGCTCACAGGACGGCGTATTGTATAACAAAGATAAAACCACGTTAGTTGCGTATCCGGGAGGAAAAACAGGTGCTTTTACCATACCGGACAGCGTTACCAATATTGGAAAAGTGGCCTTTGAATGTTGCTACAGCCTTACTGGCATAACTATCCCCAACAGTGTTATCAGCATTGAGTTAGCTGCTTTTTACAGTTGCACCAGACTTACCAGTGTAACCATACCAAACAGTGTTATCAACATTGGGAATAGCGCTTTTGAAGGTTGCACAAGCCTTACCAGCGTAACATTTGTGACAGGAAGCGACATCGATAACGATGATTTTGGATACAATGCTTTTCCTGAAGGAAGCTATGGATATGGCGGTAATACCTTAAAGACCGCCTACAGTACAGGTAAAGCGGGAACGTATACGAGGGCTGCAAACGGAAGCAGGTGGACGAAATAGTTATGTGCCATAAAATCAGAAATTTTTGGGGAAATTATTTTGTCAAAATAATCCAAAATAATGGTTTTATGAATTTATACACATAAAACTTTGTTACCAAAGTAAGGAGGAAAAACTATGGTAAACAAAAGATTTTGGCTTGGAATACTGGTAATTGTACTGGTGTTCGGAATGACGGTTATTGGGTGTGATGAAGAAGACACAAGTACGTCAGATTTTGATGGAGTGTGGATCAGTGATGATGCAATAGCTGCTTTTGCTAATGAATTTATCAAAATAAATGCCAATAATGGTAGTTTTACAGCATCTTCTGCCTCAACAAAAACAGCGGCAGCTTGGGATGATAAGGTAAAAGGGACTTATCCAAAAAATGCAAAAAGCTCGGTAGAATTTACCATTACCCAAGTAAATACAAATATATTTAGCAGTACTAACGAATGGAAAAATTGGGCAGCATTAGATACCGCTCAAAAACAATATTTTGGAGGTTCACAAAAAATAACAATTACCCTTTCAAACAATCAATTTACCCTTTTCAATACGACTTTTACACGGCAATAGAAGCAGGCAGCGCAATGGTACCAGTTACCGCTTTTTCCTAGCGTACCTTGCCTTGCAGGGTACGCTAGATATGGAGAGTGGTCACGGTATTAAAATGCTAATTAGCGTCTGACCACTAAAACACATAAATAGGACTTTTTCGATGATACTTTTTTTAATGTGTTTTAGTGGTCAGAATGTATGCCCAATAAATTCCTTGGGCATAAAAGATTTTTTTGACGTAAGCTTGGGCGCCGAACTCACGGTCGTCTCATACCTTGCAAAGCGCCGTGAGTTTGACGAAACCGGATTGGGAGACTACAACGTCACCATGATTGCTTTAAAAAATTATCTGCAGGCTGAGAAAGTAGACCTCGATTCTTTTCCCTCCTTAGGATGACATGTCCGATTTGATCAACACCTTTAGCGAACTCTCGGAGCAAAGCGGTGAAATTACAGTCGCACTTGACAGCCTTCGCAGTCAGAGTGACACGGTTAAAACCGATTATGCAGAGATACTGTCAATGACGGAAAAACTACGCGAAGCAATGCGCAAATTGTCCAATCTGTCGGCAGGTAAGAGGGACGTTGAATAATTAAATACGAGCGTTGTAACTTGTTTTTTTTATTAAAAAATACTATGGTTAAATCATGAACGCCGGTATTAACAGACAGCAGGCATGGGATTTGCTCAATAAGTACAACAAGGACGCTTTTCATTTACAGCACGCCCTGACCGTAGAAGGGGTAATGAAATGGTTTGCCGCCGATCAGGGGTATGGCGGGGAAGCGGATTTCTGGTCGATTGCCGGGCTGTTACACGATATTGATTTTGAACAGTTTCCCCAACAACACTGTGTAAAAGCGAAAGAGCTGCTTCGCGGCGGCGGCGCAAGCGATGAATTGATCCACGCTGTCTGCAGTCATGGATACGGACTTACAGTCGTGGATGATAAACCGGAACACGTTATGGAAAAAATACTCTACGCCTGTGATGAATTGACCGGTCTTATTTGGGCTGTCGCGATTATCAGACCCTCAAAAAGCGTTATGGACATGGAAGTAAAATCAGTCAAAAAGAAATATAAAACCCCGGCCTTTGCCGCCGGTTGCTCCAGAAAAGTAATTGAGGAAGGAGCTGCTCTTTTAGGCTGGGAGCTTGATACCTTAATCGAAAAAACTCTTACCGCGATGAAAAGCTGTGAAGCAGAGATTGCCGCAGCGATTGCATTACAGCCGTGATGCCTCAAATAGAAATGTTACCGAAAGTAACGCTTGACAATTCCGCATAATCAGTATAAACTGTAAACGTATATTTCAAAGGAAGTGGGGTGCAAAGCCCCCGCTACCCCATGTAACTGTAACAGGGAAGATTCCGTCATTTACAACCACTGTCTGACCACCTGACCACTTGATTCAAGTGGTCAGGTGGTCAGATGGGAAGGTTGATGGAAAAATTGCCCTCAAGTCAGGAGACTTTGGTATACGCGCCTTTTTAGAAAAGACGGTTTTCTTATACATTTATTTTTTTCACTATTAGGGGGAGGGGAATAATGTTCTCATCAATTATTAAAAGGGATGGAAGGACGCAGGCGTTTCACGAAAGTAAAATTACAGATGCGATTTTCAAGTGTCTTGAGGCTGTAGGTGAAGCAGACCGTCAGCGGGCGATTGAATTAACGCTGGAAGTGTTAAAAAAACTTAAACAACATTACAATGAAGATAATTTTAATGTCGAGAATGTTCAAGATATAGTTGAAGCGGTTTTAATCGAACACGACCACGCAAAAGTAGCAAAGTCATACATTTTATACCGTGACAATCGTTCCAGAATAAGGGACGCGCGAAGCGAGATGATGAACGCGGTTTCGGAAATTTTGCAGGAGACAAACCGCGATAACGCCAATGTCGGCAATTCGCCATCGGCTAAGGTACTGCAAATATCGGAGGTCGCCTCCAAAAATTATTACTTAAAACGAGTACTCCCCGAAAAAGAAGCTAAAGCCCATATAAGCGGCGACATTTATATTCACGATTTATCATGGTTCGGCAAAACGTTAACCTGTCTGCAAATTCCCCTTGACCGCCTGTTACGCGAAGGTTTTAACAATGGTCACGGTTTTATACGCTCTCCAAAAGGAATAAAAACTGCGTCAGCGCTTGCGGCGATTATTCTGCAAAGCAATCAAAATGATATGCACGGCGGCCAGTCTTTTGCTTATTTTGACAGAGACATGGCGGTGTATGTCGAATTGGAAAAAGAAAAACAGGAAAAACAACTGCGCAATAATTTAAAAGAATTGGGATTATCCGCTGATGAAGAAAAAATTAAATCGCTTGTTTATGAGCGAACCAAAGAGGAGACTTTTCAGGCAATGGAAGGGTTTATTTACAATTTAAATACCATGCACTCAAGGGCGGGGGCGCAAGTTCCTTTTTCGAGCGTCAATTTTGGCACTGATACAAGCGAAGCGGGAAGAATGGTTACGGAGTGTTTTTTGCTTGCTTACGAAAAAGGTTTAGGCAAAGGTGAATCGCCGTTATTCCCAAACGTATGCTTTAAAATTAAAGAAGACGTTAATTTTGAAGAAGGCGACCTCAATTATGATTTATTTCAATTAAGTATGCGTGTTGCCTGCAAGCGGCTTTTTCCATCTTTTTCTTTTCAAGATTCCAGTTTTAACAAACCGTACCGTGATGAAGAAGTAGCCTACATGGGCTGCCGCACTCGTGTTATCTCAAACTGCAACGGAGAGGAAAAAACAAATTGCAGAGGAAATCTGTCTTTTACCACAATTAACCTGCCGCGCCTCGGCATACGCGCAAACGGCGATTTATCCCAGTTTTGGAAATTCCTTGATGAGATTATCGAGCTTTGTGTCGAACAGTTATTGACACGGTATAATGTACAGAAAAAACTCAGGGTAAAAGATTTTCCGTTTTTGATGGGTCAGAAATTGTACCTTGACAGCGAAGGATTGACAGCTAACGATACGATTGAAAAGGCAATCCGTCATGGAACGCTCAGCATAGGATTTATCGGGCTGGCGGAATGTCTTGTCGCGCTGACGGGCAGACATCACGGTGAAAGCGCCGACGCTCAGGCTTTGGGCGTTGCCATTGTCAGCCATATACGGCGCAGATGCGATGAAGCGACAAAAAAATACAGCCTCAACTTTTCTTTGCTTGCAACGCCCGCCGAACAATTAAGCGGAAAATTTACCCAGCTTGATGTTACACAGTACGGCATAATCAAGGGCATAACGGACAAAAAATGGTACACCAACTCTTTTCATGTGCCGGTAGAATACAACATCACCGCGTTAGACAAAATAAAAATAGAAGGGGCGTATCACAAATATTGCAATGCGGGGCATATATCCTATGTTGAATTACAATCCGCGCCGGAGCATAATCTTGAGGCGTTTGAATCTCTGATAAAAGAAATGGCAGAAGCGGATATGGGTTACGCCGCAGTGAATTTCCCCGTTGATATATGCTGTGATTGCGGGTTAAACGGCGTAATTAAGGAAAATACCTGTCCTAAATGCGGCGGTAAGAATATCAGCCGCGTGCGCAGAATAACAGGGTATTTGTCAACGCTTGACCGTTTTAATGACAGCAAATTGGCGGAAGTTCAACACCGTCAGGTTCATAATTAAAAATGCGTTTATCGGGCATTACTCAGGAGAGTCTTGTTGACGGGCCGGGACTGCGGTACGTTATTTTTACTCAAGGGTGTCCGCATAAATGTCCGCATTGCCATAACCCTGAAACTTGGGACATGGACGCCGGTAAAGAATATTCCGTGCGGCAGGTTATTCGCTTGTTGAAACAACAAAAGAAAAAGAAACAGGGCGTTACTTTTTCAGGCGGGGAACCGTTTTTACAAGCCGCAGAGTTAGCGGAAGTTGCAGCTGCGGCTCATCTTATTAGTTGGAATGTCGTAACCTATACCGGTTTTATCTACGAAGAACTGATTGAGGACAACAACAATGGCGTAAAAGCATTGTTATCCGCAACAGATTTATTGATCGACGGAAAATATATGCATGAACTTCGTTCCATAGGATTACCGTTTTGCGGATCATCAAACCAGCGAATTATTGATTTAGCCAAAACGCGGGAAAAAGGACTGGTTGTGTTATGGAATGGGTTCAATTCCTATTGTCAATTTTAACATATTTTGCTAAAATAATCCGTATGTTTGTAAGAAATGCCAAAACCCGGCACCACGCAATTATTTTCAGATAACAATGTCCACACTTACGCCAAAAGGAGTAACGAAATGAAAATTAAAATCAAACTGAGTATCATGATGATAGCCATTATAGCGGTTGTGGCAGGCGGCATTGCCGTGCTGCTCCTGCGGGAAGCGTCCAGTATAAGCATGAATTTGAGCAAGCAGGAGGTCAGGTATTTGGCCAGAGAACAGGTCGCATACTGGCAAGGCATTGAGGATGGCTATATAAGGTTATTGCGCACTTTGTCTTATACAATGTCGGAATATGAAAAGGTACCGCCAGCGGAACGCCGGGATAAATATGACAGTATATTGCGAGATACGATTATTTACGAGCCTGCTATAATAAATTTGTATACGGTTTGGAAACCAAACGCCGTTGACGGAATGGACGCTCAATATATAGGCCGTACCGGCTCCGGCCCAACAGGGCAGTACGCTATAACCTACACAAGAGAAAGCGGTAAAATATCGAGCCGGACTACCGTTGATATAGCCGCTTCAATGGCCTATTTTAGCAGTCCCAACGCTAAAAATGATCGGGTAGAACACCCAATACCCCGAACAATAGAAGGAAAGGATACGCATTTGCTCAGACTTATGGTTCCGATTATTAATTCCCGTACCAACGAGGTAGTAGGCGGCGTAGGCTGCCTTTATATTATTGACGCGATACAGTCGGTGGTAGTAGACACCATTAAAGCCAACGAAAAAATTGCCGCGATGGCTATTTATTCGGGCAACGGGCTGATAATTGGCCATCTGCTTCCTGAAAGGGTAGGGAAAATGCTTATCGATGTTGAGACAATGTACGGCTCCTACATAAAGGATGCGGATCAGGCCGTACAAAACGGAAAAGAGTTTTCATGCAGCACTTATTCTCCCGAGCTTAGTACAGAAGTGGAAATAGTTATGCTTCCCTTCCAAATAGGCAGTTCGGACAAAACATGGTCGGTAATGATGCTCGTTACGGACAAATATATAATGAAGGATGTCAACGCAATTACCAGATTTACCATCATTCTAACGGCGATAGCCATTTTAGTAGCGGCGATAATTATATACTCTGTCCTCCACGGTACTATAAATCCAATCGTCAAGGTGGCTGAAGAACTCAAAGACATCTCCGAAGGCGAGGGCGACCTGACGCGAAATATTGCCGTCAGTTCCAAAGACGAAATCGGCGATCTGGCCTTGTACTTTAATAAAACCCTAGAAAAAATCAGAAACCTGATTATCGTCATCAGGAAAGAAGCTCACAAACTGTCAGATATTGGTAATGACCTTGCCAGCAATATGACCGAAACTGCAGCGGCAATCAATGAAATTACTGCCAACATCCAGAGCGTCAAGGGCAGAGTTATAAACCAGAGTGCCAGCGTAACCGAAACCAACGCGACTATGGAACAGGTTATTACCAACATCAACAAACTAAACGGTCATGTAGAAAACCAGAGCAGAAATGTTTCCCAAGCGTCGTCAGCCATTGAAGAAATGGTAGCAAATATTAGTTCAGTGACCAATACGCTGATCAATAACGCCACCAATGTAAATACGCTAAAAGAAGCTTCTGAAATAGGCCGCAACGGATTACAGGAAGTGGCAACGGACATTCAGGAAATATCCCGCGAGTCCGAGGGGCTTTTGGAAATTAACTCGGTAATGGAAAACATCGCAAGCCAGACAAATTTGCTTTCGATGAACGCGGCAATAGAAGCCGCTCATGCCGGCGAAGCTGGAAAAGGTTTTGCCGTTGTCGCCGATGAAATCCGCAAACTGGCAGAAAGCTCAAGTGAACAGTCAAAAACAATTGGCACGGTACTGAAAAAGATAGCGGAATCAATCAAAAAAATTACAAGCTCAACCGACAATGTGCTAAAAAGATTTGAGGCAATTGAAACAGATGTAAAAACCGTTTCGTTACAGGAAGAAAATATCCGCAACGCGATGGAAGAACAGGGACAGGGGAGCAAGCAAGTCTTGCAAAGTGTCGGTGATTTGAATGGGCTTACTAAACAGGTTAAAAGCAGTTCTGAGGAAATGCTTAACGGCAGTCAGGAAGTTATGAATGAAAGCCGAAACCTTGAAAAAATGACGCAGGAAATAACCGGCGGCATGAACGAGATGGCAACCGGGTCGGAACAGATTAACAAAGCGGTACACAATGTCAATGATATGACCCAAAAAAACCGCCAAGCCATTGATGATTTGTTGCGCGAAGTTTCTCGCTTTAAGGTGGAGTGATTAATCGGGATCAGGTCAACCTAGCCAGTATGAGTCAGCTTGCACAAAATCCCGATAGCGATATACGCGGTATCGGACGACCCAAAAGACAAAGCGCATGAACTTGCTGCGGTTGAATACATACACAAGCCAATCAGTAAAGGCGAACTGCTTGAAAAGGTAACAAAATTGGTGAGGTGATTTTTGGAGTGTCCTGTCGGCAAGCAGGGCGAAATATAGGGGCTGTCCAATAAGTTTGAATTTTACAACGAACCTCACGAACTGTGTACCTTCGGTACGCTCACGAACTTTTTGCACATATCTTGTCGTTTTTCGTATTGGTTCGTGTGGTTCGTGGTAAAATTTTTTTTTCTTGGACACCTCCGATTGACAATTCCAAGCAAATAGCGTAATCTGTAAACGTATACTTCAAAGGAAGTGGGGTGCACCTGACCGCTAAAATCTTTAAACAGTTAAGTTAAAACTGTAAAAAAGTTAAGATTTTAGTGGTCAGGCAATTCCCCCGCTAACCCGTAACTGTGACAGGGAAGATTTCATCATTTACGATCACTGGGCAACCGGGAAGATCGATGAAAAAAATGCCCTCAAGCCAGGAAACTTTGGTATGCGTTAATCCCGTATGGGGTTAAACATTTTTTTCTTAGCTTCGAGGAAGAGCTTGAGAAAAGCCGATTTTACCATTCTTATACAATTTTCTCGTCAGTAGCGTAAGCGGTCTTTTTTGTCTTTTCTCCGAAAAGGAGTCTCTATGTATTTCTCTAAAAACCTCACAAGGAGGAGTGTCGGACTTTTAGTTCGCAAGTACGCAAGTTTTGTCGTACTGTTGATGATGTTGTTGTTTGCAGGCTGTGAAGAGGAACCGGAGCCGGAAATTGTAAATACCGGTTTTATTCCAGTAGGCGAATGGACAGATGGTTACGGCGGCAGTTACACCATAACAAGTACAAGTGTTGTACATGATGATGGATTTGGATACGGTGATTTTATAAGCACTATTTTAGAAGCTAATAATTTTTCATCTGACTCGGGCGTACTTATTATCAAAATAACTGCATCTAACGTAGGTTATACTGTTGATAAATTTACTTGCGTATATTACAAGGATTACACTGCATCTCATATTTTTTTAGCAAATCCAATTGACGAATCGTATGCTCCCATTGAAAATGACACGCTTGCTGAGGCAAAAGCTACATTTAACTTTGATAATGTTGGAACCCATGTAGGTAATTGGGGTTCGGGGTATAGCAAATAAATGCGTTTTGGTATGCACAAGGCCGGAAAACTTTTTCCGGTCTTGGTATTATTGATTTTTTCTCTATCTTTTCCCAACAATGCAAATGGGCAGTCTGCCGAAGATGATGAACTATCCTTCTCCGAGGAAAAAGGCATAACCGTTACGGGAACAAAACAAACAAGCCAACAAATGGCAGTCATCGAAAAAGAAGAAATTGAACGCCGTAACGCGCCGGATGTCGCGTCTCTGTTGCAGGAGACGCTCAATCTCAACATCACACGGTACGGAACTTACGGAAATATGACCCTGCTTAACCTGCGCGGACTTGACACAAAACGGCTTGCAATTCTTATAGACGGAGTTCCTGTAAATTCTTCTATGGACGGAAAATTTGACATTGAGCAAATTGATCTTAGTTCAGTCGAGCGTATTGAAGTAATTTATGGAGGTTCCGACACTAAGTACAATGTTTCAGGCGCGATGGGCGGAGTGATTAACATTATCACTGTTAAAAAACAAAAATCAGGACTGAGGCTAGGCGCTTCCGTTTCCAATACCGGAGTCATGCCCGGCGAATACCGTGGGCGGGATGGGAAAACGCAGGGACCAAATTGGGAAGATTTGGCGGATACTCAAAAAGTTGACATTTCAACCGCTTACGGGGGAGACGCTCTTTCAATTTCAGCTAACGTATTCGCAAATCGGGCGCAGAATCATTTTTTATTTACTGACCGCTATAATTATTCACGACGCAAAGACAATAACGAAGTGTGGGACGCAGGGGGAACGGTATCTGTAACAGGGGAACTGCCCAATCTTTCAAAATTAATCGCTTCATCAAACTTTTATTACGGCGATAAAAATATTCCCAGCTCCGGCTTTTCAAGCAATGTCGGCAAACAGCAGGATACAGTTTCGCGTAACAATATAATGCTTGATATGCCCCGCGTCTTTCGTGACGATCTTGCAATGGAAGCGTCTTTAGGATCATATTTTACAAGAAGGGATTATACCGCGCCTTTAGGTGCGCCGCCTGCTGACGTTTTTTCCCGTCATGAACAGCAGAACATAACGGTAATAAACCGCTGGAGTTGGGATACTAGCGAACATTTGTCGCTGAAAAGCGGTTTTGATTACCGGTTTATCTATCTTGATTCCACGGATATTGGAAATCGGGATCGGCATGACGGCGGAATTTACCTGACTGCGGAATTCAAACCCGTAAAACAATTTACGATTATTTCTTCCGTAAAAGCTGTGTTCGCAAACAAAGGAGACACGCAATTTACAGCAGTCCCAAAATTGGGCTTGCTTTGGAATGTGACGGATTCATTTGCCCTAAAAAACAACTATTTCCGCAGTTTTAAGTTTCCCGACTTTGAAGAACTGTACTGGAGAGACAGCAGTGGTACTATGGGGAATCCCGATTTAAAACCCGAAGACGGCTGGGGAGGGGACATTGGTTTTTCATGGCGTTTTAAAGATTTATTTATTTTTGAAAGCACATTCTTTACGCATTGGTTAAAAGATTCAATTCACTGGTATCCCGGAGCCGGAGGCATCTGGCGGCCTGAAAATGTGGGAGAGGCAATCTTCTTCGGGGCAGACAGCAAACTGCGTTTTGAAATTCCCGTTAATCTGGGATCAATAAAAAAAATTATCCCCTCAATTTCGTATCAGTACCTTTTAAGTTACCTGTTAAGTTTTGGCTATGACTTTGCGTATGATAAAAGAATTCCCTACAGTCCCGTACATACAATCGGCGGCTCTCTTGAGATTCCCTGGAAAAGCGGTTCTTTAATAATCAGCGGACATTATGAAAGTTTGCGTTATGACGATAGAGCCAATCTTACAAAAATGAAACCGCATTTTTTGCTTAACGCCAATGTTAATCAAAAAATAGGAAAAAATCTTACGGCATTTGGCGCACTGCGGAATATCTTAAATGAATCATTTCAATCGTTTAATGATTACCCCATGCCGGGTATTACGCTGACAATGGGGTTACGCGCAAATTTGGAGGTAAAATGAATAGAAGTCCGTGGTTAATTATTTTGATATTTTTATTTTTAGGGTGCACAGCCAACAAAGGGCGAGAAATAATAGATCGTTCAGGCAGGACGGTAACAATTAAAAATCAAATTAACCGAGTCGTGTCCACCGCGCCGTCGAATACGGAGATAATTACCGATCTGGGACAGGCGCATAAACTTGTCGCTATCGACCGCCACTCGGCAAATGTCGCGGGAATTTCCGAAGGATTGCCTCAACTTGATTTTTTCTATCCTGACGCTGAGGTGATAATCAAGTTGAGTCCAGATATAATTATCGCAAGCGGGCATAACGCTACAGGCACTGGCGAAGACCCGTTAAGAGTGTTACGCGAAATGGGAATTCCCGTGGTATATATTTCCATGAGCAAAAGCATTGACGATATTTACCGTGATATTGCGTTTATAGCGGATATTTTGCATGTAGAAAAAGAGGGAGAAAAACTGATTAATTCTATGAAAACGCAAATTAATGAAATAGCGCTATTAGCGGCGAAAACAACGACCAGCACAGGAAACAAAACAACTGTTTATTTTGAAATTTCCGCCGCTCCTGATATGATGACTTTCGGGAAGGGCAGTTACATTGACGATATGATTTCCGTTATCGAGATGAAAAATGTTTTTGGAGACGAGAATTGGCTTGTAACGCCAGGCGCGGAAGCTGTTATCAGCCGCAACCCCGATGTGATTTTTACTAACGTAAATTACATTGACGATCCAATCGGCGAAATAAAAAGCCGCGCCGGTTTTAACCACATCAACGCCGTAAAAAATAACCGTATTTATCAAATTGACACCGATTCATCGGTACGCCCTTCAAGCCGTATAATTTTGGCTTTGCGGCAGATGAGCAAAGCGGTATATCCGACCACTAACCTGACCACTAAAACACATCAAGGAAATTAATTATAATGATAAATATTATTATGTATTTTAGTGGTCAGGTGAGTAACAGAACACGCATCGTCATCGGGGCAATTATCTCTATTTTCATAATTGTTGCCGCCGCCTCTTTGGGCAGTTCTGCCATCAGTCTGCGTGACACTGTTTTGATCATTTTGCATAAAATTTTACGTCTGCCGCTTGCGCAGGACATAGACCCTAAAAATGTTTCAATTGTGTGGTTATTGCGGCTTCCACGCGTTTTACTGGCGTTCCTTGTCGGCGGCGGACTTTCTGCAAGCGGCGCGGTTTGTCAGTCCATTTTGCGCAATCCCCTAGCCTCTCCCTATATTTTGGGAGTCTCGTCAGGAGCGTCTTTGGGAGCAGGAATAATCATCATAAGCGGATTTGCTATCCCGCTTTTGGGCGCTTTTACCCTTCCATTGACGGGTTTTGTTTTTGGATTGGCGGCAGTTTTTTGTGTCGCCGCTTTTTCTTCGCGAATAGACAAATCAATGTCGAATAACACAATAATTCTGTGCGGGATGGTTTTCTCACTTTTTTTAAGCGCAATGCTTACAATGTTAAGCGCTATTTTTTCCGATGACTTGCGGCGAATAGCCCTGTGGCAAATGGGAAGTTTCGCCATGCGCGGCTGGTCGTCGGTATGGCTGTTACTTCCGTTTCTTATCATCGGAATAACTGGGATTTTCTTTTTCACGAAAGAAATGGACATTTTAAGTTTTGGCGACGAACAGGCAAAATCTTCGGGGGTGGAAACAAGCACAGTGCGAAAAAAACTGCTTGCTCTTTGCGCCGTACTGACGGGTTCCGCAGTCGCTCTCAGCGGCGTTATCGGCTTTGTAGACCTGATAGCCCCTCACGCGGCGCGCCGAATCTGCGGTTCAAGCCACAGGCATTTAATTCCCATGTCGTTTATACTCGGCGGCTCTTTGCTTGTTTTAACCGATCTGTTAGCAAGAACACTAATCTCTCCGTCTGAACTTCCGGTAGGAGCGATTACCGCCCTAATTGGCGCGCCATTTTTTGCGTGGGTTTATTTCAGGCGGCGGCGCAAGGCGCAGGTGTAATATGCTGGAAGTTAAAGATTTATCCGCCGGTTATAGTGGCGTAATTAAAGATAGTGATGACGTTATTCGCAACATAAACTTTAAGGCGCAGAGGGGAGAGAGTCTTTGCATACTCGGTCCTAATGGAAGCGGAAAAAGCACTTTGCTTAAATCAATAGCGCGTATTATCGATTACCGTGGGAGCGTGTTAATGGACGGCAAAGATATTTCCACTGTCTCACGCAAAGAATTAGCAAAAAAAATTGCCTTGCTGAGCCAGAGTACGCAGGTATTTTTCCCATACACGGTTTATGAAACCGTATCAATGGGGCGTTATGCGTATTCTCAAGGCTTTTTAAAAAATCTTTCCGCTGAAGACAGGGAAATTATTCAGGATACTTTAAAAAAACTCGACATTTGGGACAACAAGGACTGCATGATCGATGAATTGAGCGGCGGAGAATTGCAAAGAGTTTTTCTCGCGAGGACATTAGCGCAAAACCCCGATTTAATTTTACTTGACGAGCCTAGCAATCACCTCGACTTGAAACATCAAATTGAACTGCTAAAGTTTTTAAAAACGTGGGTCAGGGAGAACAATAAAACTTTAATCAGCGTGTTTCACGATCTTAATCTTGCCCGTCTTTTTGGCGACACGGCGGTTGTTTTGAATAACGGAACGTTAGCTGCAAACGGAAAAATTGAGGATATTTTGAACAACGGGATTTTGAGCGAAGTTTACGGCATCGACATTCGCGGCTTTATGCAAGAATCGCTTGAAAAGTGGAAATAACTATTTATTCGCAATCTTTGCCCAAGTGTCGCGCAAACCGATAGTTTTGTTAAAAACAGCCTTAGTGTCCGCGCCTGTGTCCGGATCGCGGACAAAATAGCCGAGGCGTTCAAATTGAAAAATTTTGCCTGGCGAAACATTTGCAAGCGAAGGCTCGCCCCACGCGTTTTCAATTACTTCCAATGAGTTGGGATTAAGGTTGTCGGTAAATTCGCCGAGAGAGCCGTCGGGGCGCTGAGATACTTCCATCGGTTTTTCCGCGCTGAACAGGTAATCGTAAATACGCGCTTGTATTGGCGCGGCATGAGCGGCGGATACCCAATGAATTGTGCTTTTTATCTTTTTGTTATCATAGGCAGCACTGCTGCCAGCGTTACCGCCCCTTGTCTGCGGATCGTAAGTGCAGCGCACGGCTGTTATATTACCGTTTGCGTCTTTGTCAAAGCCGGTGCATGTTACAATGTACGCATACCGCAGGCGGACGGAGTTTCCCGGAAAGAGCCGGAAATATTTGGGCGGCGGAGTCTCCTCAAAATCTTCGCGCTCAATCCACAGTTCGCGTGAAAATGGCACAAGGCGTTTTCCTGCGGATTCGTCTTCGGGATTGTTTACCGCTTCCATTTGTTCGCTTTTCCCTTCTTCCCAGTTTTCGATAATCAATTTGAGGGGGCGCAAAACCGCCATTACGCGCAATGCGCGTTTGTTCAGATCTTCGCGAAGGCAGTATTCAAGAAACGCAATGTCTACCATGCTGTCAGTCTTTGCAATGCCAATCTGCGAGACAAAACTGCGAATTGCCTCAGGAGTGTAACCTCGTCTGCGGAGACCGGCTATTGTTGGCATTCGCGGATCGTCCCAGCCTGTAACGCGCTTATCCTGCACGAGTTTTAAAAGCCAGCGTTTGCTCATAACGGTATGGCTCAAATTAAGGCGGGCAAATTCTATCTGCCGCGATGGAAAAACTTCCGCCTCGCGGATAAACCAATCGTACAAGGGGCGGTGGATTTCATACTCAAGCGAACAGAGAGAGTGGGTAATTCCCTCTTTTGCGTCGGAAAGCGGGTGTTGAAAATCATACATTGGATAAATACACCATGAATTGCCGGTGCGGTAATGGGTTTCTCTGCGTATGCGGTACATAACGGGATCGCGCAGGAGCAGATTAGGGTGCGCCATGTCGATTTTTGCGCGTAACGTTTTCGCGCCGTCAGGGTATTCGCCGGAACGCATTTTCGCAAAGAGGTCAAGGTTTTCTTCGACAGAACGGTCTCTGTACGGGCTGTTTTTGCCCGGCGGCGTTACGGTGATATTATTTTTATCGGCGACCGCTGTCCCTCTGTATTCGCTCATTTCGGTATCGGTCAGATCGTCAACATAAGCCTTTCCCTTTTTGATAATTTTTACAGCTAACTCGTACAGGTATTCATAGTAATCAGAAGCGTAAAATTCACGGTCTTCCCAATCGTAGCCCATCCATTTGACATCGCGCTTAATTGCCTCAACGTAGGAGATGTCCTCTTTTTCGGGATTGGTGTCGTCAAAGCGCAGGTTGCATTTTCCGCCGAAACGCTCAGCCATGCTAAAGTCGATATAAAACGCCTTGCAGTGGCCGATATGCAGCCAGCCATTGGGTTCCGGCGGAAAGCGCGTAAGCACATAACTGTACTTTCCTGCGGCTAAATCTTCTTTAATAAAATCGCTGATAAAATCTGCGCGGTAATCGTCGCTGTTTTGCGGTTCAGTTTCAGTCCCTGTAGGAATAGTCATAATGCGTCCTTATAATTAAAAATTTGTCAGATAACAAAGTCCTAAAAGCAATATTGCCCATAAAACTTTATCATTGCTGTCTATATTTTGAGTTTTCATGTCTTTTAACAACTCAAGCTTGCTTCCGTAGTACCAAAAAAGCCCCATCTGCACGTCAATGCGGAAAGTATACTCGGCAAAATCTTCTTTCTCACTTTGAGCGCCAAAAAACAGATAGGCTAATTCATCAAGAATCTCGCTAAATTCATCAATGGCTTTCATGTAATCCGTTTGCTCAACTGTGGACATAAATAACGGAATGTCATCCTGCAATTTTCCCTTGCGGTTTTCATCAGATTTTTCCACCCATGTTTTTTTAATTAACAAAGCCAGATTATTTTGAAACTGATCTAGAAAAGTCCGCAACTCTCCGCTGTTTTTTTCGAGCGCAAGCAAACGCTGGTATTCAATGCCGATGCCAAGCGACTTGGCAAATTCACAGGCGGCTTTTACATCAGGTTTATGCCCCTTGGAAAACCCGTCTTTAAAAAACAGACGTTCAGCAGTTCTGCGGTATTCGCCGGGTATTGAATTATTAGCAGCCATATTACCTCGATACATAACTCAATTTGATAACTTATGTCAATTTTAGTCAAGGATGTTAAGATATGTTTTTACAGCCTTCACGGTAGAAGGAAAGGCAAACTCGGAAAAATCAATTTCTTTAGGTTTCAAAAATCGAACATCCGATATTTCGGCTTTTTCCCGACACAGGTCTTCCGGCTTAAGGCCCGGCGCACGAACTGAGAAATACATATCACATGTATTGTAATTTATGCCCTTATAATGGTACACATTTGGAAAAGATGCAAATAATTTAAAGACATCCGATAACTTTGCGCCTTCTGGAATATGCGGCGTCCAGTTGATTTCCTCCCGTAATTCGCGGTAGATGCCGTCAAGGACTCCTTCACCCGGATCGACAAAGCCGCCGGGAAGATCGAGTTTACCGACACCCGGCTCTTTGCCCCGAACAAGAAATATAATCCTGTCCGATTCCTTACACGGCGAATTGTTAAATGCCTGCCCCGTATCAGCAGAATTGTCATTTTCCGGCACAACGATAATACAGCCTGTAGCTGCGGCGACATTGTGATAATAAGTAAAACCGCAATCGGGACAACGGAAGCGTTTTCCGTTTTCAAAAGCGATTTTTTTTGAGGCGCATGACGGACAAAAATTAAACATAGTTTATAATACAAAAAATAAAGGACTTTTCAAAGTCCCCTGCGATTAATATAATAGAGCCATGAAAACAGAGTGTTCATTAAAAGTAAGATCATACGAATGTGACAGTTATAATCATGTAAATAACGCCAATTATCTGAATTATCTGGAATATGCCCGTTGGGAATTTTTAAAGGATATTGGTTTTGACTATGAAAAGGCGTTTAAATCCGGTTATGGGACTTATGTTACGCGGATAGAAATCAATTACAAAAGGCCCGCTTTTACCGATGACGCATTGGTAATAAGATCGTGGCCTGTTAAAAAAGGCGCAGTCAGCGGAACCATAGCGCAGGAAATTTGGCGCGGCGAAGATCTGATAGTCGAGGCAAAAGTTACATGGGCGTTTGTCGATTCAAAAGGGACTCCTGTAAAAATCCCGCCGGAGTTTGATGTGCCGGGGCTTATACCATAGTCGCGACTAAGCAAATTTATCGACAAAGGTATTACCGCTTTCGGCCAGATGGATGTATTTTATGCCACGGATAAATAGGCGGAATCAACCACCACGTCATTATAACGGCTATCCCGAAAACGCAGTAAGCAATTGTGAATACAATTTGCGGAAAATCATAAAATATTAATAGATGTATCAACCTTGCAATAAATGACTCGCTTGCGACATTTTGTTGTCCTGCAGTGATGCGGAGTTCGTATTCCCAATCCGTTAACGGGCATGAAATGCCAAATAGAGTTTCAAAAACAACAAGCAGAATCATCGCCAGATGAATTGCCCTGAGCCAAAAATTTTTGATAAAACGCCATCGAAAAATGCCGCCGAGTATAATTACAAAAAGCCCGCCGACAACAAATGTAACATATCCAAAGTGAATTGACACAACCAAATCGGCAATTAAAGACCTATTCATAGGCAAACGCTTCCGTACATAAATCCCTATTATTTACTCGTTCTGCACAAACTCCGGTAAAGCCCCTCCTGCTCAATTAACTCCGCATGGCTCCCCGATTGTACAATCCGCCCTTTTTCAAAAACGTAAATAACATCCGCGTTACGAATGGTAGAAAGCCGATGCGCGATGGTTACGATGGTGCGGCTGCCAGCTATTTCATTGATTGCCTGTTGTATCTGCTCCTCGGTATGCACGTCCACAGACGCGGTTGCCTCGTCAAGAATAAGAACCGGAGCTTGGCACAGTACCGCCCTCGCTATCGCTATCCGCTGCTTTTGTCCGCCGGATAATTTTACGCCGCGTTCCCCTATCTGCGTCTGATAAGCTTCCGGCATTTGCATTATATCGTCATGTATCCTTGCAGTCTGCGCAGACGTTCTCACTTCTTCAAACGAAGCGTCCGGCCTTGCAAACGCGATATTCTCTTCGATAGTTCCGTTAAATAAAAACGTGTCCTGCAAAACCAAAGAGATATTGCTTCTCAGGCTTTCCAAAGTTATGTCACGCAGATCATGTCCGTCAAGACAAACCCTTCCGCCTGTCGGATCATAAAACCTTGAGATAAGTTTGCTCAACGTGGTTTTCCCCACTCCTGTCGCTCCTACAAACGCCGCCATTTGCCCGGGTTTAATTTCAAACGATACGCTGTCAAGAACAGGAACGCATTGAATGTAGTAAAAACTGACATTCTCAAAAGTAATTTGCCCTCTTGCTTTTCCAATTGATTTTGCATCGGGGCTGTCTTTGACGCTTTGCGGCGCGTCTAAAATTTCAATCACGCGTTCCGCTCCGGCAAGCGATTGTTGGGCGGATTCTAAAAGCTGGGCGGCGCCTGTAATCGGCGCGTAAAAAAGGGCAAGGTACAAAAGAAAACCGACAATTTCAGAAACGGAAAGCTGATTCTTATACGCCAAAAATCCGCCAAAGCCGACGACAATAACGCTGCCAATGGAAGTTAAAAACTCTACGCTTGGGTGAAATATGGCGCTTAACTTCAAAGCGCGGAGCATATTATGCGTAAAATCTTTGCCTTTTTTTAAAACTTTTTCGGACGCGTAAGTTTGGCGGCCAAAAGCCTGTATCTCTTGTATACCCGATAAATTATCTTGCAACTGCGCGGATAGTTCCCCCTGCGACTTCTGCGTTTTCTGAAAATTGGGGCGCACCTTGCGGATAAAAAACCACCCTGATAGCAGAATGAACGGAATGGGAATACAGGTGATAAGAGCAAGACGCGCATTTAAATTAAAGAGAATAATTGTTACGCCTGTGAGGGTGACAAAGTTTGTTATAATATCGGGAGTGATGTGGGCGTATATCAATTCAAATGTCGCGACATCGTTCATTACACGGCTTAACAGCTCGCCCGTTTGCTTATTGTGAAAATAGTCCATAGAAAAAGACTGAATCGCGTTATAGGCCTTTATCCGCAGTTCAAGTACAAGCCGCCATGCCGCCCTGTGCGAACAATAATTTGATAAAAACCGGAACAAAATGCGTATCAGGTACAGGCCTAACAATCCGCCCGCCATCCACAGTACGGTGATTAAATTTTCCCGCGTCATACCAGCCGCTACAAGTCCCGTCATTGAGGCCATTATTCGTGGGGCAATCAGATTGACTGTCGTCAGCATAAGAGTGCCAAAAATAGCCAGCAACAGCCAGCCTTTATATCTGACAGCTTCTTTTGCGATACGCCATAAAGTTTTCATTTTTTCCTTATTACTCTAACCGCATAAGGCAGCCATTTTACGCTCAATTTGGCATTAGTAATGATTTAAAGTATAGTCAAAAAGCCTAAATTTGTCTTGTGCGGCGCTTTTCTTAGCCGCCCTTGCCAACCCAAATGCCCACTTGAAACTCCTTCCAAAATTCGCGATAATCTTATTACATGAACAAGTTTATTTTCGTCTCGGGCGGCGTTTGTTCCAGTTTGGGGAAAGGTGTTGCCGCTTCTTCAATAGGAGCCTTGCTTGAAAGCAGGGGGCTTAATGTCCGAATGGTAAAATGCGACCCCTATATCAACGTAGACGCGGGAACTATGAGTCCCTATCAGCATGGCGAGGTCTACGTAACCGATGACGGGGCGGAAACCGACCTTGATTTAGGCAATTATGCCCGCTTTACCAAAGGGCGCTTGAGCAAGGCAAACTCAATAACAACAGGACAAGTTTATGAGGCGGTAATCCGCAAGGAAAGGGAGGGTCAGTACCTCGGCAGATGCGTGCAGGTTATCCCCCACATCACCGATGAAATAAAAAGCCGTATTTTGGCGGTCTCAAAGGAAGAAAACGACACCGATGTCGTCATAGTAGAAATCGGCGGAACTGTCGGAGATATCGAATCCATTCCGTTTTTAGAGGCCGCACGTCAGATTATCCACGAGCAAAATAAAAACGACGCTATATCCGTACATTTAACATTAATTCCCGAAGTTGCAAGCGGCGAGTTAAAAACAAAGCCAACCCAACACTCCGTAAAGTCAATGCAGGAAATGGGAATTCAACCCGACATTTTAATCTGCCGCGCACCGGTAATGCTGGAAGAAGCGACACGGCGGAAGATCGCGCTTTTTACCAATGTTGACATTGACGCTGTGTTTACATCACCCGACATTGATACGACCATTTATCAAATACCGATGGTTTTCTTTGATCAAAAACTTGATCAGGTAATCCTGCGTAAGATGGGTGTTGAAAGCCGCCATGCCGATATGCGCCCGTGGCATTCCGTAATGGAGCGTTTTACGGCGCGTAAAGGAAAAGTGCGCATCGGCGTTGTTGGAAAATATATGGAGTTACACGACACTTACACATCGTTATACGAAGCGCTGTTTCACGCAAGCCTTGAGTGCGGAGTGAAAATGGAGCTTGTAAAAATTGACTCCTCAAAACTTGAGGAGACTGAAAACACTAACGCTATTTTGGGGCGCGGCGACTCCGCTAAAAACACTATGTATCAGGTTGACGGCATTCTGGTTCCCGGCGGCTTTGGCGAAAGGGGAATCGGCGGCATGGTAAAAGCGGCTGCGTGGGCAAGGACAAACAAAGTTCCGTATCTGGGAATTTGCTTGGGTATGCACATAATGTTAATTGATTGGGGACGCAATGTGCTCAATTGGGCTGACGCTGATTCAACCGAATTTAACCGTGACTCCAAACATCCCGTCGTGAGTCTTCTTGAAGAACAGGTTAATGTAAAAAATTATGGCGGTACTATGCGTCTTGGCGCGATGGAAACAGTAAACGAAGACGGCACACATATTTTAGCGGCTTATGGCGAAAAGCGCATAATGGAGCGCCACCGCCACCGCTATGAATTGACAAACCAGTACCGCGAAGAAATGACAAAGACCGGCCTTATACTTGCGGCTTTTAATTCAGACGGCTCTTTAGTTGAATGTGTTGAATGGCCTGATCATCCGTGGGGCGTAGCCGTTCAATTTCACCCTGAATTTAAATCTAAACCGACTGCGGCGGCTCCCCTGTTCAGGGATTTTATAGCCGCAGTTAAGAAGTGCAAATGAAAAAGAGAATAAACCTCGCGCGCGGGGCAATCTGCATATTGATATTTCTCATAACGCTGTCATGTACTTTTGATTACGGGGAAACAGAGTCTTCGGAAAGTGATTTGCCCGATTTAGTTATGATAAATGTAGAGTATATACGCGTAAGGTCGGCGGATCCGATAGCGAGGGTTTATGCGGAACGCGCCGAGCGTTACGAGAAAAAAGGCGTAATGAAGCTTGAAAACTTTACATTTGAACAATACGGGGAAAAAGGCAATGAAGTAAATACAACAGGAAACGCGGGAAACGCTTCTGTAGATATTAATTCAGGCGATATTCAAATGACAAACGGAGTAAGGCTTGAAGTTGAATCAGAAGATATTATTATCGAAACAAACCAGCTTGATTGGAAAGACGAAACTCATATTCTTTCAACGGGAAATGAAGATGAGGTTAATATTTACCGCGAAAACGGCACGCATTTTACAGGCATAGGACTTACCGCAGACGCGCGCAAGCGTACATTTGAATTTTCAAGCGATGTTAGCGGCTCTTACATTCAAGAAGACGATGAAGCTGAAGAAGCCGATAAAGCCGAAGAAGCTAATAAAACTGATGAAACCAATAAAACCGAAAAACAGGAAGAAACTGGTGATGAATAATTGTAAATTATCAATTTTAAATTTTCACAAACATATACAAGAAAAAAAGGAATATCAATTTTTACGTTTGTGCGGTTTTTGTTTAATATTTTTCTTTTGCGTTCAATTTATTAGCGCTGACACTTTTACTTTTAAAGCGAATAAAATGTCAGGTTCTAAGGCACTGGGCAGCGAAACAACAATTTTAATCGGGAACGCGGAAGTCCGCTCTGACAATCTTCTGTTACGCGCCGACAGAATAGAAATACAGGGAAAGGACAACCAATTTATCGTATGTACCGGTAATGTGTGGGGACATGAAGAAGATAAAAATATTTTATTTTTTACAGAAAAACTTCGTTACGACCGCAAATTAAAAATAGCGAGGCTTGAAGGCAACTCATCTATGGAGGACAGGGATAACGAGATTGTAACAAGAGCGCGGTTTCTTGAATATGACGATAAAAAGGAAATCGCTATTTTTCAAATCAATGTGCGCTTATTCAAAGACGACATGGTCTGCCGTTCCGAATACGCGATTTATCACCGCAAGCAAAAATTACTCGATCTTTCAGGGTTTCCGGTAGTATTAAAAAAAGACGATGAATTCCGTGCGGATAAAATCCGTGTGGATTTAGACACGGACGATGTTATCATGGAAGGAACCGTTTCCGGAAAAATAATGAATTAAAACTTATGACATATAACAAAACTTTAACCAAGGAGAACGTCCCGGAAACAAAAATTCCCCCTGATGTTTTAGCGGCAATCATAACATCGGCATTAACAAGATACAATGCCGACAATGAAAATGAAGTTGAAACTCCGCTTGCTATCGAAGTTATAAGTGAAAAAAAACCTGAACCAAAAATTCAGGAGCATACGTTAGGCGTTTCAAATTTATTTAAAAGTTTCGGAAAAAAACTGGTTGTAAAAGGCGTTAATTTTACAATGAAAAACGGCGAAGTAGCCGGGCTTCTTGGCCCCAACGGAGCGGGGAAGACTACAATTTTCTACATGATTGTAGGTTTCTATCAGCCTACCATGGGTTATGTGACAATGGACGGCGTTGATATAACTCAAAAGCCGATGTACCGCCGCGCAAGGATGGGTATTGCCTATCTTCCGCAGGAAGCGTCAATTTTTCGCAAACTTACCGTAGAACAAAACATCTGGGCTATTCTGGAGAGTCGGCAGGATATTGAAGATTATGAAAAAGAAGAAAAATTAGAAAGCCTTTTAGACGAATTCGGCATTGCGCGTATCCGCACTCAGTTAGGCTACACTCTTTCCGGCGGTGAGAGACGCAGAACAGAAATCGCCCGCGCTCTTGCTACAGAACCGAAATTTCTGCTGTTAGACGAACCTTTCGCCGGAATAGACCCAATCGCGGTTTACGAAATAAAACAAATAATCCGCCAACTTGCCAAAAAAGGCATTGGAATTCTCATCACCGACCACAATGTCCGCGATACTCTGGAAATTACAAACGAAGCGTTTATCATCGCGGACGGAAATATTTTCGCAAGAGGGGATAAAGATGTCATTTTGAATAACGAAATGGTTAGAAAAGTTTATTTAGGCAGTGAGTTTAGGATGTAGGAGGAGAAAAATGAAAGTCTTTCATATTTGTCTGGAAGAAGAGAAAGAAAAAGCCTTACAGCTTGTGTCTTTCCTTGAAAAAACGGGTGTTCCCTCGGAAACGCTTCTTATTAAAACCAGGGATGAAGGACCGAAAGTCATTGAAAATTTCAGCCATGTTGCGGTTCTTTCGGCGCTTGGACCGGGGTGGATAGATTTTTTTGCGGGTTTTTTTTGCGGTTCGCACCTTCCTATTCTTGTTTGCGGGGAAAAAGCTATCGAAAACATTCCGGATGTATATGCCTTTTGCTTCAAATTTTTTGATAATGAAGTAAAATTACATGACTATCTCGCCAACGAATATGAAATTTTCAAAAAGAATGAAGCCGCATCGGAGACAAATCATGCCAGGCAAGCCTTGCTTGACAGAGGTATTTCCGCGACAAATGATTCTCTTGCCCAGTGTGTTGCCGAGGATAAAACAGAGGAAGTGTCTCTCTTTTTAGCCGCAGGTTTTTCACCCGATACAAAAGACAAAAAAGGAGTTCCTTTACTTAGTAT
>NZ_BDHF01000023.1:0-36483 GCF_054786115.1 Treponema sp. R80B11-R83G3
TCAATTATGCCGACTCCTCAAAACTATTACACCACGATCAGTATGATGTTCAGGCGAATTTCAGACCGGGAGCGTGAAATACTCAATAATTATGCTGAAGCCGGGAAAAGGCTTTTTCTTCCTCCTTCGTTTCAAGGGCTTCCCCTACACGCCTTTTTTTATTTGTTATTGGCAAAGTTCCCTCAGCTAAAAAATAGAAGAGACGTTCTTATTACGGTAACTTTAATGCTGTGCGATATGGGAATTGCTGTAACGCAGTTGTGCCAGCGCCAAGGCGTCATCGGCACGTCTTTGCTCAATGGAGAACAAGCTAGTCTTGTGCTTGAGCCTGTTGCGCCTCAGTACGCTCACTTTCTTTCGGAGTTTCCCGAATTAGTGAAAAATTTACCCAAGGAAAAACGCCGGGAAAAATTCGAAATGGCAAAAAAAGACATTAAAGAGTATTTTGAAGATGAGATAAAAAATAATATTGACAGACGTTTATCACCTAATGAATTGATGACTCATCTTGATAATATAAAACCCCTTGTTGTAGACAATCCAGAACGGGAATTTTGCGCCTATTCGGTTCTTCCCAGAAGTTTATTCTTTGATTGTTCAGAGCTGTTTTTTCTAAAACTAAGAGAGAAAGTTGCTGTCTAATTATTTTTTATTTTATGATGCGCAAGGAAAAAGATAATTAATATGTATTGTGAATTCTCTGAAGTTTTTAAATTGGCTGATTCAAACGAAAAACCGCAATTTACGGCATGTGCGGCAGTTTTAGTATACAAGGAGATGTTTGCTTATAAATATATAACCGGGGAAATAAATAATGCCGATTTCAAAAAGTGCGAAAAGTTTAACGCCTACGATGTCCCCCAAAACTTTTCTAATTTTCCTTCCGGTTCCGGCCACTGTTCGCAACCAAGCTATTTAGTACTTTTGACCTTTGATTTGAAACCCGATTCTTGGTTATATGGACTGTTTGATGATGTCCGTTTTATTACTGATCCGCAGGATGTTAAAAAAAGAATACAAAAATGTAATTATAAATTTAAAATGTCCAAACTCTTACAAGAAAATCTGCCAAAAAGCGTCAGTTAGCAAAACCCTAAGCGGCGGCGTGACGTAAAAAGTGTCTGACACAACATCATAAACTTAAGGAAGAATATAACCACGGAGTACACGGAGTACCACGGAGTTTTGGTACGAAAATCTTATCTTCCTCCGTGTAACTCCTAGCTGTCCAACGGACAGCAGTACTCCGTGATAAAAATTCTTAAGTTTATGATGTTGTTTCTTATTCTTTCGTGTGGCTTGCCTGACCACCTGACCACTCTAGAGTGGTCAGGTGAATGATTAAATATTCTTTATTCTTTATTATTCTCGTCATTATTATATTTTTCAACAGCCTGCGAAATATGATAATATTCATTAGATTTATTTTTATTTATACTTAATAATTTAGCAGATTTTATATCTTCTTCCGCTATCCAAAACCATTCCGCTACTTCTTCAATTTCCATATATTAATATTCCTTTATTAACAATGGTTTTTTCAAAAGAACTATTCTCAAAATAATGATTAAATCTTTTTTCTTTTACTAAAAACAAATCACAATTTTTAATGTTTTTATTATACAAATATATCCCTATTTCCCCCATTGTATCAGTTATTTCTCTTTCAAAATTATCAGGAATTACCGCATATATATCTATATCACTTTTTTCATTTGGATTTCCATAAACATAAGAACCAAATAAATATATTTTTTTTGCAGAAACACTCCTTAATATTGCATTTTTTATTAATATAAGTTTTTCCTGAATATTTTCCATATTAATAAACCTCTCTTTTTATAATTTGCTTATATATTAGAAGCATACCCTTAATAATCCAATAAGCCATTTTACCACAAAATGAAACTCCGATCAAGAAACGGTTTTCAACCATTTTATCTAAAAAACGGCAAAAAACGCCAAAATCCAAGAGAATAGCCGATCAAAAGAGATTTAATAGAGAAGATCGCACAAAGCCCGTAACGGCTTCGCCACTTTATATGTCCCTTCATAATCTTCTTCCATATAAATACCTGCCGGATGAATATCTTTATATAACGTATAAACTTGACATTTAATTTTTTTTGTTACTATAATTGTAAAAGCGGGGGAAAAGAAATGAAAAAAATTATTTTAACATTATTAATACTAATTACCGTAATAGCCATGACAAACTGCGGCGGTTCAGAAGGCGGGAATGGGGATACAGGTCCCTTTACCGTAACTTTTGACAAGAACAATAACGACGCAGACGGCACAGAACCGGAGCCTAAGACCGCGATTTCAAATCCGTCCACTGGAAAGGTAGACTTGCCCTTTGAGCCGGAACGGTCAGGCTATACATTCAGGGGCTGGAACACAAAGTCCAACGGTTCAGGCGAGGCGTTTACATCCAATACTATAGTTACAGCTAACATTACGGTCTACGCCAAGTGGATAAAGTTCGGCGATCCCGATCTCATGGAAGACGGAACCATTTACGTTAAATATCCTAAGTTTACCGTAAGCGGCGGCGTTACGTACAACGCGGCTGATTACGTCTACAGATTATCGGGCGCGGAAGGCAATATGGACTACGTGTTCCCAACGAATGTGGGCAGTACCCACGCAAGCGCGCTTAATTACGACTACTTTATCGTATTAATCAGTATGCCCTCGGGCGAGAGCGGCGCGACCACCGGTATACGGCTAAGGCAGTATAATAGTACAACGGCTTATGGCGGTAACTACCAGACGAATAAAATGCCCTGGTTGAGCAATGCAGACGGAAAAAATATACTTCTTGAAGTTAGCGGCAGGGGCAGTACAAATGGTTTTAGAATTTATGTCCCTACCGATACCGCCGTTGAAAGATTACAGGTCGATTCCATTACTTTCTATAAAGCGCCCAGGTATACGGTAACGTTCGACCCAAATTATTCGGGCGCGTCCGCGATAACTGTGCCTAACGTATGGGGAAAAGACGATAACCATCCCGGCTACGGCGTAGGTACGGCATGGCCTAGTAGCCCGGTCAACCCGCCTAAGTTTTTCTTGGGCTGGTATAAAAACAATGATTTGTATACAGCCGACACCATCATAACGGAAGACGTAACTTTAACGGCTAAATGGTCGGATACGGAACCTGTCGGGTGGATGGAAAAAATTTCCAACACCAGCACTTGCGCCCCCCTATACGGATTTTCCATCTCCAGCGGCACGTTAGGCGATTATGACCGCGTTACCTTCAAGCTGAAAGCGGACGGCGATACTCTTTCAGGACGTTTAAGGGCGTGGGGCGCTTTCCCGACAAGCATATACGCTGAATCTAATTTCCCATTATCAACAACAGGGATTCAAAGTATTTATAATGCGGCAGCCGGTCTTTTGCTTACAAACACTAATGGAGCGTCAACTCCCTCCGGCGTAACCGACGGCATGACGCTGGCCTCGGAAGACGGTTGGAGGGAATATACCCTTGATCTGAAAGGAGGCAGGGACGCGGCTTACGGCACGGCAAGCGGACTGCCCGGCAAATGGGAAGATACGGCGACCGGCGTTATACTGCTTGCGATAGGGATTGTTCCAGGCGCCGGCCAAAGCGGCGTAATCTCGTACTTTATTAAAGACATCGCGCTTAAAAATGGCGGCGGCCAATCTGTCGAGGCGTTAAAGCCAAACGATAGCGCCCTGTGGAACGGCAAAGGCGCGTCAGCTTTTGTCCAACAAAGCGGCTCCGGCCCCACAACCCGTCAGATTATGTTTCCGGATTGATTGCTTTGAGCAAGAATAATGGCGGATAGCGTCTTTACAACGGTTCCGGGCATATAGGGCGTAAACGGAATAAACTAGAATTTTCCCGGAATACAGTGCGAGGGGGGAAATCCCATAATCTGCTTGAATTGTTTGTTGAAATGTGAAATGTCGGAAAAACCGCATGATTCCGAGACGTCATTTACCTTGTATTTTCCCAATTTAAGCATATATTCGGCGTGTTTTACGCGGGTCTGTAACAGGTATTGATTGAAACTCTTCCCCATCGTCTGCCGAAACAAAACGCCGAAGTAGGTTGGATGCAAACGTACCATTTCCGCCATCATTTTGATTGTGATATGTTCGGAGTAATGCATGTTTATATAACTGGTTACTTTGGAGATACGGTGATCTCCTGTGTATAAACTTGTTTTGTATACGACAATTTCCAAAAAGCGATAGAGTATTTGCAAAAAAAGGCCGTTGGATTTTATGTTATAACCGGGCTGTTTGTTCACATAGGCAGAAAATAATTCGTGAAACAGGTGAATAATGTCTTCATGGCAGCCCGGATGAGATTTAGACGGCAAGGGAGGAGGCAATTCCTGATTGCCGATGGTTTTTAGTTTGAAATCCACCGAAAAACATTGCATCAGACGGTCGGGAAAAGTAATTGCCTTGCGGACGCAGCCTTCAGGCAGAACCAGCAAATCACCCTGTTGCAGTTCTATTTCTTCACCGTCAACCGTGTAACACGCCGCGCCCTGAATAATATATGTCAGGTTAATGCCCCCCAGCGTGTTCTCCTCCATTTCCCATGAAGGCGTGCATCTTCTGAAAATAATATAACCAATAAACGGATGCATATCATCATTAATTAAAACGGACATTTATCCTCCATAGCTTATATTATCATGTTTTTAGAAATATTATAATTCATATTAATTATTGACAACTGTATGTAATTTTTACATTCCGCTCAAAAAAAAACAATATAGAATAAATAAATTGGAACGCGGCAGGAATGGTTAATATTAAATCTATAACGATTTATTAATATATTATTTTAAGGAGTTTTTATGAAAAACAGAAAGACGTTTTTTAAGGTACTGACGGGCGTGGCAGCCGTCCTTGTTTTGTCCCTTGCGCTGGCCAACTGTTCAAATGGCGGTGATTCCGGCGGCGGTGTTGTTGAAGAAAAATACGGGGAATTGTTTGATACGGCAAACGGCTTCCCCGACGCCCTTTCCAATTCCTGGAAAATCTGGGGGCACCGCAACGCGCTAATCACCCAGGGTTTTGGAGCCGACCCCTCTGTAATGGTGTACAATGACCGCGTCTACGTGTATGCCAGCAACGACAGCCTTATAACGCCGCAAATGGCGGATCCGGCTGATACCAGTACGGACAAGATACGGCGTAATGTCGGCTACAACGCGGGCATTCACGGTTTGCGCGTTATATCTTCCGGTGATTTGGCAAACTGGACCGATCACGGTCTGATTAACGTCGGCGGTTTACCGCAGTGGAATAACCCGTTGTACCTTCCCATGCCGCCGGCGGTAACGTCTTATCAGTCAAGGTCATGGGCGCCGTCCACTGTTAAGAAAACAATTGACGGTGTGGACAAATTCTTTATTTACTTTGGCAACAGCGGAAACGGCATCGGCGTAATAAGCGGGGACAGCCCTATTGGCCCCTGGACGTCCCCCCTTAACAAGCTCCTGATCGACCGCGAAACGCCAAACTGCGCCTCGGTAAATACTCTGTTTGATCCGGGCGTTATGGTGGACGACGACGGTAAGGGGTATATGTTCTTCGGCGGCGGTTCCGGCGACGGCAACGGGCGGCGCGTCCAACTGGGCGATGATATGGCAAGCCTTGCGGGCGATCCTGAAACATTTAACGTGCCGTGTTTGTTTGAAGACAACGAAATCGTAAAAATCAACGGTAAATATTATTACTCGTACGTTACCAACGGGGGAGGAAACTCATTTGGCCTGTTAAACGCACAGATTGCCTATATGACCAGTGATGAGCCTCTGGGAACTTACAGCGATCCAAAGGGGATTATGGCCTCGCCGCAAAGCCAGTTATTTACTTCGGATGAAAACAACCACCACTGTATTTTCACTTTCAAAGGCGGTTGGTACATAGCGTACCACGCCTCAAGGGTGGCTCAGGCCGTGGGGTTGGGCAGATACCGGAGCTCTCAGATTGACAGGGTAAACATTAATTCTCAAGGGGTAATTTCCACAATAACCATGACAAAGGTCGGGGTTCCGCAAAAGGGGCTATTTGACCCTTATGTTCTCAACGAAGCTGAAACAATCGGTATTCAGGGCGGAATTTTTACCCGGCCTGTTTCCGATGCGGGTAACGGCATGGTGGTAACATCAATTGATTCAGGCGACTGGGTCGCCCTTTACGGCGTCGATTTTGGCGGCGGCGCCAAAAAATTCAAAGCAAAGATAAGGATGCCGGACACGCCGGAAGATTATGTCGGCGCGATAGAATTACGGATCGATCCTGCCGGTGACGGAGTAACGGGGAATAACGGCAACCTTGACTCCGGTAAAACTACCACTATCAAAGGCGGCGAAGTAATTGGCCGCGTCAAGTTTGAAGGAGGGAGCGGCCAATTCCAAACGGCGGAAATTGACCTGTATAAAACCGTTACCGGCGAACACAATTTAGTTTTTGTGTTCTACAGCAGTCTGGGAGCAAGGCCGATAACGCCCGGCGTTAACGGCAATCTTATGGAAAGCCAGCACAAGGACGGCTTTGAATTTGACCAGTGGCAGTTTATAAAGTGAGGAATTGCGCCTTTACAACTGTTCCGGGCTGTCCAAAAGTCCCCTTGTGTCCACAGCTTTAACCTTGACCGGATTTTCCCGCATCAGCCGCACGCGCTCCGCAATAGTGGGGTGTCCCGGCCGTCCCCAGTCCATGCGGTTGAAATCCCAACGGTAGCGCGGGTCGTCTGCGGGGAAGGGCGGAGTGCGGAATTTTGCGTCAGGTTGAAGATTTGAGTAAATCGCCGTTGTTAATTCATATTCATCAACGTCCTGATAAGCTTGATGTCCGTGCTCAATGTCGTACAGTTTAATAGCGTTACGCCAAATAATGGAAGGATCGTTCAATTTTTCCGCGAACATTTGGTAAACCTCGTCAACCATTAGCCAGTTTGCCCATTGCCCTTCGGGGTTGTTGCGCATGGTATTGTAGCCGTCCTCGAAGTAGACGACACGGGGGGCGATAAGGGCTGAAATAAAATGCGCGTCAAAAGGCATGGTGCAAACAACGCCGCCTGAGTTCTGATCCAAAAGCGCCCCCGAATGAAGATCCCTTAAACTGCCAAAACGTCCGCTGAACCAGCCGGGCACTTCGCCCCGCGCCTGGGATAAAACCTGTATTCTGCCCCAACTGTTGGGCGGGCCTGGATTTTTTGTTTCGCCGTCTCCTTCGCCGTACTCGAGTGAGCCTACGGGGATTCCGGGAGTGGAGGCGTTCCAGCCCCGTACCACTTCGCGGTTGACGCTGCCGGCGGCGGGCGTATCGGTAAGATTTCTCATGTACCACGTTATGCCGGTGTATTGGTTTGAAGTGTTAATGCCGTCTCCGTCAACGGGCAGAGGGTCTTCGGTGTGGCTTTTGTAGCCCATCTGGTTAATCCAACGGTCAATGGCGGGGCCGCCCGAACCGGCTGAACCGATAAACGTCTGGCCAATACGGTTTCCGCCCCTGCTTTCCGCAAACGCGCCAATGCACATCGCCGCTTTGCCCCAACGGGAAAAACCGTATATCCCCACTTTGGAAGGATCGTAATAGCCGCCCAAGCCGCCCTGTTCAATGACGGTAAGAATCACGCTCATAGCCCACGCGTATTCCATATTAACCGAAGGCGTATCCGACGAGGAGAGGCTTAACCCGTACAATGCCACGCAGGTTCCGCTACGGTCGTTTTCAGCGCCGCCCCATGTTGTTTGGAAAACAGCTCTGCCCCAGCCGTTACGCGCCGCCGGCGGCATACCTACGCCAAACAGCAGTATTTTATCCCGCGCGCCTTCGCCAGCCCCTGCCGGAGGAGTGTGGACTATAGAAATATTCGCCGTTTTGCCGTTCGCAAGATTCTTTAGGCTTATATCGCATTGATTGTTTCCGTTAACTACCCTGTCCCTCCAAATAATGTTTAATACGTCAGAATCAATCGAGGGCATCCGCCCGTGCATATAATATTGAAGGATGTTAAAAATCTCAGACCGGCGGTTTTCCCAATCGGCAAGAGTTTCCACTTTATTGCCGTTGGCAAAGTGGAACAAATCGGGGTATTTGTGGTTATGCCCCTTCGTGTTCCAGTAAGTTACAGGGGCGTTCGCGTTAATATCGTCGTAGGTTAAAATGCCGTACTCGGGCGCGTTGGGGAATATGCGGTGTTCCGCGTTGTAAGGATCGGATGCCCATGCCGCGTCTTTTACGCCGTAGCCTTCGTTGCTGTTTTCTACGGTTACTTTTATTTTATAGTAGGAAACTTCCTCGTTGCCTTGAGCGGTAACTTTTATCCATAAGATTGATCCGTTAGGCAAACTGTCGGGGCGCGCCGAGGCAAAATTATTTGGCTTCGCGCCTACGGCGTACTGTATAGCCGCGTTACCTGCATGAATAATAGAAAATTTTGGGTTGTGAACAACACTATCAGCCCAAGGCCCCTTAATTGTAACGGAGCCTTCGTCCGCTCCCTCAGTCGTCGTCCAGGGATTGCCAAGAGTAACGGGGAATTGCGCGATTTTCAGGGAACTGATCATCGCGCCGCCTTGTTCGCCGCTGATAACATGATTATCATTATTTTCATTACATACGGAAAGAAGCAATACGGCCGCAGTCAAAAACAGGGCAAAGCCCGTTTGCATAATTTTCTTCATAAAAAAATCTCCTCAAATAAATCTAATTTACGTGAAATTCAGTATACACTCCTTTGTTACAAAAATTAAAGTTTTTAAAAAACTAATATCGAATTTATACCTAAATTCAGTAGTTTTTATATGTTTTTCCCGACTAAACAGTGATACATATTATCAATAAAGAATACAAATACGCGTTGCGCATTAATCCAAGGAAATTGCCAAAGACAGTATTCTAAATTTTTTTTGGAGGAAGAAATGAAAAAATTAATGGTTTTATTTTTAGTTCTGCTTACCGCATTTACTTTTATTATGGTAGGTTGCGGAGGCGATAGCGGCTCCGAAACTCCACCAGAGACTAAAGAAGAGTACACGGTCAGGTTTTTCACCAATGGGGGAACCACTATTAATAACATTAAAGTACAGGAAGGCGGTAAAGTAACCAGAGAGCAGGCGCGGACGACAAGACAATACTACTCTGTAGAAAACTGGTATGAGGACGACAAATTTACTAAGTTGTGGGATTTTGACACCAGCACCGTTACAAAAAACACCAGCTTGTACGCAAAATGGAAACACGATCCCGATCCTGAACCTGATCCTGATAATGTTGTTAGAGCTGAAAAAGTTACTCTGGTGAACGCGTGGTATGTAGTGTACCAGATTGTTATTCCTCCCGGGAAATCCTGGAGTGATTATAAAGAACTTACAGCGTCTTATATGCTGGGGCAGATGTATATAGATGAGGGAGTCGGGCGCGGAATGAGGTTAATGGGCCCGTACAAGGGAGAAGATTTCACATTATGTACGACTTCTGGCGCCAGAGACCCTGCTGATGATGGGATAAGGGTGGCGGCTGCAGATTACAATAACGAAAAGAACGCTGCCTATATTCTGGATAACAGTTACGGCACCAGTCCCTGGGGTGGCAGTGATGTAGGGTCCCTTAAAAGTTGTTTAAACAGTGCCGTGGGTGCTGACCCTGTTGCTGAAGAGTGGTTTCCCGTCAAATATATTATTGACGGCACTAAAAAACATAATGATTATAAAGCGGATAATTTGCCCCCTACACAGAATACCTTATATTTTGGCCTAGGGTTGCCCGGCCAGGGGCCAGCAACCGCTCAAACAAGCCAGGAAAATATCTTCTATGTGAGGGATGTAACTCTGGTAGGGTATGAAGAAGCTGACAACATAATCGGGAAGCCGGTGTCTTTCAGATATCAAGGCAACGAGTATCCGGCATATACCGGGTATCCCCATGTGGATGCCACCTTTGGTACAAAAGAAGTAAAACGGGAAATATGCGATCCTAATACTCTGCAAAAGGTAGTCGTGGATGTAACATGGGACCCCATAATTAAAGGCGACGTAGACCACGATTAATAATAAAGCTAGAGGGTATTCTCCCGAATGCCCTCTTTTTTTCTATAATGCCCCTTGGCAAAGCACCGGGGGGTTTTCTAAACTAAGGAGTTTTACATGAAAGTAAAGACAATGGCGATTATCGGTATTCTGTTGGCAGCCGTGTTTGCCTCATGCCAGTTGGGCGGCGCGGAAGACCCGGCGAAGAATCTGACGCAGCCATATATCAGCGTACAGCCGGAAAGCAGATCTTTTTATACTGATAATTATGCCCCCTACGAATTAAAAGTAGATATTTTGGAATGGAATAACAATGACGGCTCTCTAACTTATCAGTGGTACAAATTTGAAGATATAGACGATTATTGCGCTAACGGAGGCACGCCCGCCACCGGCCCCGGCGCGACCACCAAAAGTTACACCCCTACGGATATTACTCCGGAAGCGGGGAAGCAATATTATTTTTATATCTTGGTTACCAATACCAAGAGCAACGCGCTGGATACCCCCACAGCTACAATACAAAGCGAAGTGGCAACCATCTCGTTCAGCCAGCCCGGAAACTACCCGTTATTTCCCATTATAGCGCGTCATCCCGCCAACGCCAGTTACGGCTGGGGACGTTCCTTAAATGCGGTTAGAGTAGAAGCAAAATTGCAGAAAGTAGGCGAAGGCGATACCGCTACGACGCTTGGCACCCTGACCTACCAGTGGTATTCAAATACTGAAAGAAAAATCGAAGGCGGAACTCCGATACAAGGCGCGGATAAAGCCAGTTTTATACCCGGTTACGATAATCTGGTCATGAATAATAATTATTATTATGTAAAGGTTACCAATACGCTTTCAAGCAGGACTGCGGTTTCCTATAGTATTCCGGCAATCATAGAAATGAAACCGGGACTGAAAGCCGGCGCACCCCGTATAACTCAGCAGCCGGTAGACCGCATCTTCTTTGCGGGCGACACTCCCTTACTAAGGGTAGAAGCGGAATCTCCTGATATGGGGGATTTAAGCTTCCAGTGGTATTCAAGTCCCACTCCTGCGGCAAAAAATGACGATTACATGAATTGGAATCTCATTACCAACGCAACAGATAAAACTTACCCTCCCACAGGGTCCGGCACATCCTATTATTATGTGAAAGTTACCAATACGAATGAAAATGTAAGGGGGGATCACACTGCGGAGCTTATCAGCAAAGCGGTCAAAGTGCGCTTTGCGAGTGCTGCCGGGGATATACCGACTAACGCGACAATCACTATTCCTGACCCAAAAAATTCCGCCAACTTAAGGCAATATGTCCGAGGCTACGGCGGCATGGATGTCGCATGGGAAAGTTTCCCCCGTACTGACCCGGCGGATACCGAGTTAATGTATGATCCGGACAGGCTAGGGTACAACATGCTCAGGATTATGATAACGCCCGATAACATCGACATTAAAAAAACTCTGGAAGATTTGGTTGCCTCGTACAGGCCGGCTTACTTTGAAAACGTCAAAATCGTCAACAAATACGGCGGTTATGTTGCGGCATCCCCCTGGACTCCTCCCAAAGAATGGAAGAGCAACAATTCAAAAAACGGCGGCGGCAATCTGATACCGACATACTACCGGCTTTTTGCCACGTATTTGCGGAACTTTTGCCAGATTATGTACGACAACGGCGCGCCGATTTATTGCGTTTCCATTTCCAACGAGCCGAACTATGTCGCCGGTTATGACGGCTGCGAATGGTCGCCGGAAGAAATGAGGGACTTTTGGCTGGAAGTGGGGCATTTTACGGACGGCGTGCGCGGTTACGGCGGCGGCAAGGAAATTCCCTATGTGCTGACCATGAACGGCGAATCGGCAAATACCCCGTATATCAACAACGCCGCGCTGCTGAATCCACGGTCAAAGGCGGTAATCGACCTGCTTGCCCGCCATATCTACGGAGAGCGCACCAGAAGCCTCTGGAATGATTATCCCCAAAATATAACAAGGGCGGACGGCAGTAAAATGGAAGTCTGGATGACCGAGCATAACATCAACAGCGCCAACGCCACAGGGTACTACAACGATTCAACATGGAACTATGTATGGCGTTTCCTGAACGACGTAGACCTTGTTATGCGCATAAACAATGAGAACGCGTTTGTCTGGTGGGCAAGCAAGCGTTTCTACAGCATGGTCGGAGACGGGCAGTTTGGCACGACCGAACACGCGCCGTTACCGCGCGGCTGGGCGTTGGCCCACTATGCCCGGTATACCATTGATACGACGCGGATTCATTTACAGAGCGCCAATATAACCGGCACGTTTAAGGACGGGACTGATATTGGTTTGATAGAACGGAAAGATTCAAAGGTAAACGACCCCACCGATAACATGGACAACGAATCGGTGCGCATTACCGCGTATGTGTCGCAGGACGGCAACGCGATAAGCATGGTCATGTGGACTCCGACCAAAACCAACAATACAGGCGGCTACGACATGGGAGATATCAAAATAAATTTACCTGATGGATTTTTGATAAACGGTGTAACAGCCCATAAGTCATGGGGCGACAGGACCAATGAGATATTCCAGCCCTATGATGTAAACGTCAGCGCGGACAGAAAGTCGGCGTTTGTAACGCTGAACCGCGGTGAAATACTGTCGGTAAAATTTACCAAATAGGAGAGCTTAACAATGAAGAATAAAACGACGTTAGGCGTTCCGATTACGGCGCCGCTTGCCGTGATTTTGGGCATCGCATTATGCGCCACGGCTTTTGGACAGGAAATAAAATTTTCCGGCGAGGCAAAAAGCGGCATTTATTGGGAACAGATACAGCAGGAAGGCAAGGACCCAGAGGCCAAAGTTGACATGAAGAGCACAGATGACGCGGGCAGTGGGCGGGGCCGTTACCGGCTCAATATTGAGTATGACAACGGCAATGGTTTTGGCATGAAGACCCGCATGAACTGGGAAACCTGGACCGATGGCTATCCCCAATGGTCCTATGCCTTTGGTTACGGAAACTTTTTTGAAAATCAGATGACTGTATCGGTTGGCAAACTGGGCAGTTCCCCCTGGGGAACCGGCGGACCGGAAATGTGGAAGGAACTGGAAGCGGCATCCGGCGGCGGCATGAGGACGGAATGGAAACCGGTGTTTCTTCCCGGTTTGAACGCGGGGTTTGTACTGAGTTATTTTAACAGCGACCGCGATCAGGGCTGGGATATCAACAAACCGCTTTCACTGTTCAACATCCTGCGGGAGTCGGTTATCGGCATTTCCTATACCCACGATCTGTTTCTTGTCCGTGCGGCCTACCGCTTTGACGATGAATTTGACGCAACACAGGAAAATAAGAACCGGGGCGGCATGGGTGAAGATGAGTTGGTATACCGCATTGAAGAGCGGGTTTTAAAAAATTATCTGCCCGGTTTTCAGATTTGGGCGCTGGGCTATTGGTTTGGCGTAACCTCAGATTACGAGGAGATGAAACTGTTCCAGAACTGGCTTTTTGTCCAGTATGCGCCGGATCAGTTTACCGCACAGATACGCTTTGGGTACGATTACATTTCAAGCCGCAGTGATTTTTATGTCAAACCAAGTTTTTATTGGAATTTTTTTAATAAACTGTTGAGCGTCGGCGCATCTTTCCAATATTGCCAGGATTTTGGAGAAGGCAAGATATATGAAGGTTCTCCGTACCGGTACATAGAAGTGGAACCAAAAATACAGTTGAACTTTACGTCTTCGTATATCGCCTTTGCTTATAATTTCAAGCAGGAATATATGCATCCCTGGTCGGGATTGAATCCAGGGAAAGACCCGCTTAAACAGACGCAGTGGCTGAACTTGCGATTCTGCATTTATTTTTAGGAGGAACAAGAATGAAATCAAAAATCAGATTAATGGCGATACTGCTTATAGTAACGGCATTTGCCTTTTTCTTTACTACCTGCGTAGACCAGACTGTAAGGGCGATAGGAACCGAAGCGAATCTGTTATCGTTCAAGATAGTATCAGGTAATGTACCGGACACCGCTACAAAAGTCGCGTTGCCCATTCCGGCCAGTACAATGGAAAAAGAGGATTTATCCGCGTCCGATCTGTATGGATCGGATTATGACCAGCCGGATACTACAATTGGCTGGGTGAATATCAGGGTAAGGGATAAGGACACCGGCAAAATAACCGGACGCATCCAGCCGTCTGTAAGCACAGGCGCTCACGCGGAATGGGGCGTTGCGACACGCAGTACCGCTCCAGACAGGTATTATGATACGCGGGTGCCTGCAGATTTGGACAGCGATGAATACATCTACATTAAGGTTACGTCAGAGGACGGGCTTGTTACAAACTATTTCCGTTTCCTAGCCAAACTGCTCAGTTGGACTACCAACCTGCAATATATAACCATTGGCGCGCGCGAAGGCAAAGCGGGGGCCGATATACATGGCCACAGTACCGGCGGCAGCGTGTGGGACGATCCGTTGATACAGGAATGTTCTCTTTCCATCGCCCAAAGAGAGGGGCAGAACGCCCTTGTCGAAGCGACGTTGTTCGATCCTAACGCGACGGCTAAGTATGCGGTAGTTGACAGGGACGACGTGGAACCAAAGAATTTCACCCCGTCCAATCAACGGATAACTATCAACGACGGGAATTTTTTGTATGTTGAGGTAACTGCGGAAAATCAATTTGATAAAGAATATTTTAGATTCAAGGTAAGCGTCGGCCGTATAGTTGACATTGCTTCCCTGAAATTCGGTATTGTCTCCGAAGACGCCGAGACAGACATTCAGGTTTACAGCGTAGGTCTGCCCAATGAAGACTGGACTAAAGTCGGTATCGGCGGATATGAAACCGCCAATCAGCCGCTTACCGGCTTTTATATAAAACTGAAGCCCGATGACGAAGATTCTAAAATAGTGTATGGAAAAATAAGCAGCGACACTGCCGGCCAACCGACGTATACCGCCGATAATACCCCTACCAAGATACGTTTGGACGGGCAGGAGGCTCTTGCCATTAAAGTAACGTCCGCAAATAATGCCGTTACCCAGTACTACAAAGTAAGAATTACCAATTTGGCGGCAACCATTGTAAAGCACCCCAAAGCCGCGTGGTATTATCAAGGAACTCCCGCCGTTCCTTTAACAATTGAATTGAGCCCGCCGGATACTGGACAGTACACGTATCAGTGGCATGAGGCGGACTCGTGGTACGGCTTATACGGCAGGCACGGCACTCCCCTTGATGAGAAAAACAACCTTACCACCGTGAACGGCGGACCGGGACAGTATTTCTATCAGGTACAGCCTGGGGAATTTCCATATAACGAAGGCGGGGCCGCCGCCGGAGGAAAGATAGGAGCGGGTTCGGTATTGTTGGACAGTGACAACTGGGTGGACAGAGACAAGGGAGGAGAACCGATGGCATGGGATATAGTAGGCGCGACAGGCCCCACCTATACCCCGCGTACCGACTGGATAGACAACACGGCGAATATGCTGGCGAATAATGAGTTTTATGGCGGCATTAAAGAGCAAAATAAAACATATCCCATAGACCCGGAGCCTCCGTTGGTGAATTTCCTTTCAGGCGCTACCTGCGAATCCCGCTACTACTGGGTAACAGTTACCAATAGAGATACTGGCTTAACCGTTACCAGCAAACGCGCTTTGATTTTAACGGAGACTGACCCGACTGCGGAGCACTTTATATTTGATCTGTCCATTTTGCCTAGTAGAAATGTGATTCCGTTTACCAAGCAGGACAGGAACGATCCGTATAAGATCGACCTGAAGGAATACTGGCAAAAGGCGATAGCGGACGGGATAATTCCGCCGAACTGGGACCCAAGCAAATATCAGATTTGCATAGCTCATGGACGGTACATCCTGCCGGACGGACGTGATTGGACGCAGAACTGGACGCACGCGTGGTTAAGGTTTGGCATGGATGACGGTTCTTTAACATGGTGGCACGAAAATCTTGGCGCCAACGGCGGTTCAATTCCGCTCCAGTCTCCGCACTCCGCCTCAGGCGGCTTGACAGAAAGACCCGATTGGATAGGTTTCTGCCCGTCAGGAGACCCCGCCAAAGGATTGCCGGCGCCCGTTCCTTTGACTGGCAAACTGCCCAAAGGGATTTACTCTATGAACGCGACTGACCCGTATCCCGCCGGCGTAGCCCAAGGCTACTTCGCAGGTTTTGTTGAGTTGCTGGAAGTCCGTTTCGCGACAGGCAAATAAATAAAAATGGAATACCCTCATAAGTTGGGGGTATTCCATAATTTTTATAACAGCAAAAGCATTTAAATAAACCTCAATGTTTTACAGAAGTGAAGATACGCGTTCCCCTTACGGCTGACGGCGACGAACTGCAAACGATTATCGTCAGACTGGCGGCGGTGTTATGACCATAGATCTCAGCATAGCAAGGATTGTTCGTGGTTAAATTCTTATCCTATTAATCTACCAAGTAACCCTAAACCCCAGCCCGTTCTTAATATCCAATAAATCCAAAATACCGATAGAATACGAAACCAATTTCCCTGAAAGAACCGTCTTCGCCGACGGTTGGGCTGGGACAACATTGCCCTTACCGTCTGTGACAGCTAACGTTGAATTTCCCTGTCCGCTGAAACTTACGGAAAAATTATAACCGTCCATAAATACGCGCATCATGTCCATCAAATCTTCGTCATAGGTTGAGTCATCTATAGAATCACCAATAAAAATAAGATCGAGTTTTCCCGACTGCCCTTGCCTGTTTATCGAGGCCTTTTCTCCAAAAGAATCAAGCAGTAAAAGAAGCGAATGTTCGTCTTTATAATCAACCGCTACCTTTATGACAGAATCCTGTTTATCTTCGGCATCTGAATAAGAAGTAAGTTTCGCGCCCGGAATCCTATTGATCGTTCTTTCCCAATCCGCTCTACCTAAGGGAACGGGCGGCATTGTATCATTGCCGTCAAGGGCGCCAAGGTTAATCATTTTTGATATCCGGTATTCCATTGTTAATTGGCCGGAGCCGTTTTTATTCATCTTGATATTCAAAGATAAACCGATGCATGAGTTAAGCGTTAAAAGTAAAATAAAAATAGACGTAAGATAAATCGCACCATGTTTGTTTTTCATTAAAATTCCTCCGAATGTATTTTAATGTCCTGTATGCGGACATTAGTTTCTTTTTCAATCATGTCAAACGCTTTTTGAAGAACCGCCTCGCCGAAAGTTTTGGAGTTGGAAACAAGAGCGCCGCCGATTTGCGCGAAAGAAAGCGAGTCGTTAAGATCAACTTCCGCCGCGCTTAAATGATAACGCTTTTTCATCTTTTCCAGTACGGATTTAATTACCCGCCGTTTCTCCTTGATATTGGCAATATCGGGAATCTCAAAAATTATCTGTATCATCGAAACAATCATTAAAATATAGGTTATTATATCTTAAAATGAATTTTTTGCGAAGGGCTATTATCGTCATTCTCATTTTTATTCCGTTTTACATATTTGCTCAAGAAGAAGCCGCGTCGGAAATAGACATGGACGATTTAAGGCGCAGAATTACGGGGGAGGCGCGGCAGGAGCTTATGGGCGTTTCGCTTGGCAGTTCCGACGTTTCCCTCTTTGCGGCAGGTTCATGGAAAGGCGATTTGCAGTTTAATTTCGGCCTTTCCAATTCAGATTTGGGCATTGGTTTCGCCTCGCCCCAATCGCCGCTTTTATACCAACAGGAGGTCGATTTAACGCTTTCCCTGTGGATCAACAACAGGTGGTTTGTGGAGGCGAATTTTGTTGACGATTCCGCTCAAAACACATACCGCGCAGGCTACCAGGGAAAGCCGGGTGAATTTCTGCAATACGCCGGTGTAGGCAACGCGGGTCTTGATTTCCCCGTTTTTCCGTACCTTGATCTTGGCGGCGACTCTCCTTCTTCGTTTGGTTTTTATGGCCGTTTTGGAGCGAACAATATTGGCATACATACGCTGGTTAGATATGATGCGGCTTCAAGGGAAGAGAGAACATTTTCAGGGGACAGGGAGAGGACTTACAGCGATTTACAGCCGCAAAATACCCTGCGCGGAATTTCATTTGTTTTGCCTGATACCGATATAAACCCCGATATAACAATTTACATTGAAGACGATAAAGGCGCTCTGCGCGATTCAACGGGGAGGCGTTGGCGGCTTGTCCAGCAAAGCGAGTACGCGTTTTCAAGAATGCAAGGTCTTTTGGAGTTGAGCATAAGGCCGACGGGAATGATAGCTGTCTCTTATTCCAAAGGGGGGGAATAATAACCCCTGGCAAAACTCAATGGGCAATTACGGAGATGCGAGCGGATTTTTGGCAAGCGTACAAAAGTGGTTTGATCCGACTCGTACTGTAATAAAAATGGAAAGTTATCCTCAGTGTGGAAACGGGTCAGGCGTACCCGGTGAAATTATCATCGGCGGCGGCCGCGCGCTTGTCATTTACCAGCCGGGAACTTTTTCCCCCTTTGAAAAAAGAAACCGTTATGACTCTCCTTCAAGCGCCGCCGAAAAAGCCGCTTTAGTGAGACTTTCTTCCGGCAGTGAGATAAGCGGCTTTGAATTAATACCATTGGAAAATACGGCGGTTATTGATGATACTCTTTTTTCCGGTATTGTAAGCCAAATTGGCGTATATGAGCTTGTAAGTACAAGCGCTTTCAATTTACGTGATCCTCAAGCGCGCTGGCCGTTAGCTGTAGAGTACCCTGAAATTTATCTCCCCTCTTCCGGCGTTTTTTCAGGCGATATTGTTATACGTTTTACAAATTTCAGCGCCAAAGGCGGCTATTTTATCGGCGCGGACGTGATCCCCGGCTCCGTGCAGGTTTGGCGAAGCGGCATTCAGTACAGCGATTTTAACTACAATCACTATTCCGGGGAAGTCGCGATTAACGGCTCCATAGGACAGAATGAAATTATTCGCATAACGTACCTGAAAAAAAGCGAAGGAACCCGCTTGGGCAGTATCGCTGCGGGTCTTGGCGCGATTTACAAAAACACTGCAAGCGCGTTTTCGGCTCAAGCCGCCGTTGGACTCCGATGGAACCTTACGGAAGATTCATTCACCGAAGAAGATAATTCAAACGCGGGGAACGTGGGAATAAGCGCGAAAACGGCGTGGGAATATGACAATCTAAAGGCTAAAATTACAGGAGGTTTCGCCTTTTATCAAACTGACACAACCGGCCTTTACCGCGCCGCCGGAATGGAAGGCAATGAATTAATAGTACCCCTTGCGCCGGAAATATCTTTTGTTTCAAATCCGCCGTCATCTTTAATTGCGAATAACGCCAGTCTTAGTCTGAATAACCGCGCAGAGCTAATTTACAGGAATTACAATAACAACAGTCTTCTTGGCAATAACCTTATGTACCTTGACTGGAACGCATCCGTTATTTCAGGGCTTAATAAACCTTATCCCGTAAAAGACCGGCAGTTAGGTGACACTCAAGTACTGACTGCGGAATTTGCCCTTGATACTGATAAATGGACCGGTTTTCAGGTTCCCATATACAATGATTCGGGTCTTTTATCCCGCGCCCATGAAATAGAAATTCCATTTAGATTTTACGGCTTTAATCAGGCGCCCTCTGAAAAATTCAAGGTAATTATTCAAATAGGCTCACTTTCCGGCAAGGATTTCGCCTTCAAAGAAAACACTGATTCTATATGGGAAAAAATACTTTTTACCGACGATTGGACGGGAATCCCCCCCGATTACTACACAAATAAGAATTTTGATTATAACGCGAGAATAGCGCGGTTCACTCTGACCGATGAAGACAGAAAAAAGCTTGGAGACGTAAAATATTTGCGAATTATTATTATAAATGAAGGCTCAAGTGAAATATCAGGGCGGTTTCTGCTTGCCCCGCCTATAGCTCGTGGAACTGCGTTCAGAGCGGTGGCATATAACGCTTTAACAGACGCGATAAATGGGAACGCGGGGGACGTATCCGCCATTGAAACTTTTGATGCGGGAATAAATTCGCTTGATTCCGCATATAAAGAGATAATAAATAAACTTCATCCAAATGGTACGGCGCAGAGGGTATTAAAACTTGAATGGGAAAATATGCCAAACGGAGTTTCAGCGGGTATTGACGGCAGGGTAGGCGAATTGCCGTTAGCTGATTATAGGGAATTGTCTTTTTTTATAAAAACTGATAAGCCGCGCGTAAATGATACGTTAAGATTTATTGTTGGAACGGGACCGGATTCTCTTAATAACAATCAGTTGGATGCGGAAATACCGTTAAGCGCGTTTAACGCGAGGCAGTGGTCAAAAGTTACAATACGCTACCAAGGGGAAAAGAAGGGAGTTACTATTGACGGAAGAAACATATCCGCGTCTTTAAATTACAAGCCAAAAATTACATTACAGGATAATCAGGGAAGAAGAACAAGTTATATCGCTATTTTAGCGAACCCCGCTTCAGGCGGCGCTCTTGATGACGGAACAATCTATATTGACGAAATAATTCTTGAAGATTCAATTATGTATTACAGAATGAACGCAGGGACCGCCGTAGAATTTAAAAAAGACGGGACATTAATTTCAGCGGGTAAAATTCCCGTACTATCGGATTTTAATATATCAACAGCAGTTGAATCGGAAGGACGCGCTCAAAGCGAATCGGAAGAGCAGGATTTTACAGGCAGTTTAATAAACCGTACAGGAGCGGGAATTTCCGTATTTGGCGTAAAAGTTTCAGGTAACATAGCTTTTTCGAGTGCGGAAGATACGTTTCTTTGGAGCGCGGATCATTCGCTCTCAAGAACAATCGGTCTTTTTTCCGTAAATGAGGCGTTTTACGCCTCCCCTTGGGATAACAATGCGCGTCATAATTTTAACATGGAGTTCTCATCAGACTTTTACGCGAAGTTTGAAGCAGACGCTTTGTATGACGCTTCAAGACTCCTGCAAAAATGGAACGCGGCTCTTTCTTATACTCCAGAAAATGAAATTATTCCCTCTGCCGCGATAAATACTCAATTTTTGTGGACAAGAAACAACACTGCCGCAGAAATGGACAATTACGGTAAATTTTGGCTTGAAACATGGGAAAGTCTTTTACCAGAAACGGGCAGGGACGCTGACGGAAGGAAAATGCAGGCGCAAATTGTTTTAACGCAGAGAACAAAACCCATAGGAGCGGTTATTTCGCTGGAGGGCAATACCAACTCTACGGGCGCAAATAACAGCACGCAATCCGCAAATTCCGTCTTTCTTGACATTCCTTTAGTATTTGCCAAAACCGGAGTTAACTTCAGGATGGGACGCGGTTTTAAAAGACATTTGTACTTTTATGGGCAGGACGCTGCGGAAGACGGCATAAAATTTTTTGAAAGCATAGAAGACTTTTCTCCCGTCTGGACTGTATTTCCCGGATATTCGCTTTTCGCCCCTGAAATGGAAGGTGTGATAAAAAACGCCCTTGATGATTCGCCTTCAGCGCAGTCGGCTTATTATTCGTTATTTAACGATCACTTCAGTACAAAAATTAGTTTGCCATTAATTTACAACGCGTCTGCGTTCTTTATTCCCAATAAAATAACTTTTTTGATTGAAAGAACGCTTGAGCAAAAAATGGACACCGTAACCGATAAACTTAATTATGGCGCAAACCTTGGATTTTACGCGATAAATATGTTTGGCAAAATGGGGTATCATCCCATTTTTAAATTTTATCTAACTGATGAATATTCGCATTCAATTGACGCTTCAGCATATATCCCAAAAAATGAGGATATTACTTTTAGGGTGCAATCAGTATTAAGCGCTGGTTTTAGGGGGGCGGGCGGAGGCTTGTTAAATTTTGTTAATACAATTACTGTGCGCTCCGAAGGTTACTGGCTGGAAAGCTTTGTTTCAGGCTGGGAGGCCCCAGTTAAAAAAAATATGTTAGGCGTTTTTTATGATTGGTTTGTCTCTGAGTTAAAAAAACAAAAATCATGGGTTGGATTATCTTCGCTATTAAATTCAAATTATGAAAAGTTAAGAAAAGAAACCGTAGAAGCGGTATTTGACAGGCAAACTGATTATTTGCGCTGGAGCATAATAGCCGGCCATGAGGAAATAATAAGGATTCAGGGAAAACTTAATTTTACGTCTTTTTTAAAACTAAGATGCGGCGAGGATAAAGAGCGTGACACGTTAATTTATGACGTTATATTAGGAACGACATTACGGGTCAGTTTTTAGAAAGCCGAATCTTCCTCATCTTCCTCAATTGCCTCACCCGTCTCAGTTTCTTTTTTTTGCTCCTGTTTGGCCGCCTCTTTTTTGGCTGACTCCTGTTTCATACCGTTAATAATTTCCTGAATACTCTTTTTGTTTGCGGCGCTAATCTTGTTGTTAAGCAGTTTTTCAACAGCCTCAATATCGTTGAACCCTTCAGTAACCGCAGTTTGAAGTTCTGTAACGCCTTCGGCATTATTGCCATCGGCTATTATCAACACCCTTGCGACGGCAAAATGTATTTCATATTTTTTAAGATTCACCGTCTTGTCAGTAAATTCCGTTAATGCTTTTTTGTATTCTTCAAGGGCCCTTGCATATAACGCGTTGTCTTCCAGAACCTGCGCGTACTCGTATCTTACTTTCGCGTCGGTATTAACGCTCAGCCAATTTGAAAAACTGTCAATAGCTTCAACTTTTTTTAACTTTGCCTGACACCGCGCGTAAAGAAGCATTGTGTCTTTATTTTCCTGCAAGGCGACGGGGTACTTTTCCAAAACTTCTTCCGCTTTGGCATAGCGTTCTAACGCGAATAATATTAAAGCGTGATTGTATCCGTCATCCGCGCTTTCGGGAACAATGGAAAAAAGTTTCGCGTAATGTTTTTCGGCAATTTCAATGTCGCCTGTTTTAATCCTTGAATAAGCGGCCGCTTTTAACGCAAGCACGTTATCGCCGTCTTTTTTTAAAACTGCCTCAAAATATTTTGCGGCATCTTTATATCTTTTTGTTTCGTATGCGATGCGTCCTAGGTTATATGTCGAGGCGGTCATCGTTCTGTCCGCCTGTCTTGCGCGGTTTAACCATTTCTCCGCCTCGTCAAATTTTCCAAGATCAAAATAAGCCATGCCTATAGAAAAATATTCCTGCGCTGAAACTGCAGTTCCGGCGCAACTGTTTGGAATAACAAATAAAAAAGAAAAAATAAAAAGTAATAAAAAGCTTAAAATACTTTTTTTTAACATTTTGACCTGTTTAAAACGGTGTGCTCAATCTCGCGGAATTGGGAACGGTAAAGGTTTGATATTCCCGATCCGTAATCCGCAAGAAGCTGGATAATATTTCTGGGATTTGATTTTTGATCCTGGCCGTTTATTCTGTCTCCGGCGTCTCCAAGGCCGGGCATAATGTACGCGACTTTATTTAATACGCCGTCCATCCACAATGTATAAACATTGCAATTATCAACCGCTCTTACAATTCTAAGCGCGCCCTTTAACGCCGCTATTACGTTAAAGAGGGTAATTGAACGCGGTTTTACTCCGATGTCATGCAAATATTTTATTACGGTAACAAGGCTTCCGCCCGTGGCGTTCATCGGATCCGCAAATATCAAATCTTTGCCGTTAAGGGCATCAGGGCTAAAAAAAGATTTCTCAAGGTCAAGGATGTATTCCATGTCGTTTTCACGCTTGCTGTCATCGCGGTAAATTTTAAAAAGCGCGAAAGGCGTTATATAACCGGTTGAAGAATATTCTTCAATTTCCTTGCTCATAATCATTGATGGAAGAAGCGCCCCTCGCAGTAATACGCACATTACGGTATTGCAAATTTTATTGTCTACATTTGTTATTTTATGAACCGCGTAATTTTGCACGGGATTAGTTACGGGAGTTTTAACAATCAGATGGTTTTTCTGCGAACCGGGACTCAGCCACGCCATCTTAAAAAGCATCTCATAAGCGCGTTGGATATAGTAAACAAATTCATTATTGTTGGTATTCACGTCCCGTAATTTGGCAATAACTCTTGAACCTTCCGAGTGGTCTTCATGCGCGGAGGTAAATGAATAAACGTGAAGCCTTGGGTTTTTTTGGCATATTTCCTGTAATAAAATTCCCATTTTATTGTAGAGGGAAATAAGGGTGTTTTTCGCATCTTCGTTCTTTTCCTGCATTTTAGGGAAAATTTCGACAGCCTGACTAAACAGGGCGTCCATACTGTTAAGACTTGCCTTGTCGTCATCAGTTAAATAATTGTCAAGTTCCCCCGCGTGTAAAATTACTTTATCCATAGTAATAGTATAATAGGATATAGTGGTTAGTGGCTAGTAGTTAGTTAGGGAGTCATTGACAAACTATGAAAAAAGGTAGATTTTGATATAATATGAAGGAAATTTCACGCTTTTTATTGATGATGCTTTTTGTTGCGGCGGTCTTTTCGCTCTCCTGCAAAAACGATAAAATCGGCTCTGTGGAAAGAGAGGACCTCTTTTCGCTTGATATAGGGCCGCTGGAAGATCAAATAGCCCTGTTTAAATTAGACGGCGGGAGGGGCATTAAGCGCACCGGGTTTACAATGAGGGACGGGCTGTTTTTTATTGCCGACGGTAACAGCGGAAAAATCGTGCGTTATAACTCTTACGGCGACTTGCTGTTTATGATTTATAACGATGAAACCAATCCCGCGCCAATCAACCTAAAAACAAATATTCAAGAGGACGAGCAGGCGACGCGCTGGGCGTATACCCATCCCCTAGAAGAACCGGGATGGATAGCGGTTGACTCGCGGAAACATATATTTGTAGAGGACAGGCTGCAACAGCAGGATCAACGCACCGATCAGGAAACAAAAGTGGTGTTGGACGGCATAATTTTACATTTCGACCAGAACGGGCGTTTTATAAATTATCTTGGCAAGGAAGGAATCGGGGGAAGCCCTTTCCCGAGAATAGTAGGAATGTCCACGTCAATCAGGGATGAACTTGTTGTAATTTGCCGTCTTCCCGGCGGCTGGGATGTTTACTGGTTTAGCTCCACGGGGATGCTTCTTTATCTTGTAAAAATTTCTTCCAGCGTTGTTCTAACCCTCAATGACTGGCCGGAGGCGCTCTCCGTAATAGACAGCATTACTGCGGTTCCCGACGCTAGAAAACTGTATATCAAAGTGGATTATTCCCACGATAAATTTGATCAGCTGACAAACACCCGAACCGGCAGCGAGCCGATTAGTTCATGCTTATGGATTCTTAATGTTGAAGACGGAACCTATATAGGCTCTGTAGAAATCCCCCTTTATGAAGTAATCGAAAACGGCCGCCCTTCCGGCATAAAAGTTTTTTATTCAATACTTGGAGCGGCGCGGAACGGACAGGCACTCTTTTATTTTCCCGTGGAAACGGGATATTCGTTACTTTTTGTGAATACCAACACCAAGGAACAACGAAGGGGATATATTCAATTTTCAATGGATGAACTGAAGTACAATGATTTTTACCTTTCAACAGAGGGAATTCTTTCGGCTATGCTGGCGGATAATTTTAAAGTTAAACTTGTCTGGTGGCGCACTGACAAACTTTTTGGAGAATCCCAGTGAGTGAAGACGGCAAGCAAAGACCGAACGCAAAATACAAGTTAAGCAAGCCGGATGACGCCGAAGTCCCGAAAGAAGGGTTAACATTTTATTACAACCGCGAGCACAGGCTTGCCAAAGCGTCCAAAGACGTTCAGGACCTTTATAAAGAAAAAAAATCAAGCCCTTTTGGTTTTTTCACCGTGCTTGTCGCCGATAAACCGCGTAAAATACTTTTCTTTTCTATCATCGTTATTTGCGTGATGATATGGCTGCTCGGCCTTTTAGGCTATTTTGATTCGTCCTATACCCTTGACGGAAATAAACTTAAAATTTCCGCGTCCGCGTTTGAAGGCACGACAATTGTCGTAATAAATAAAACGGTTAAAAGCAAAAACCCGTATACGGGCGCAGTAGACATAGCCGTATCCGTTCCCGCTCAAACTGAAAATAATTCTCCCGTTTTTTACCACAAAATCTTTTTCTCTCTTGATAAAGAAGAGCAGTACAGTTTCGTAGTTCCCTTTGAATCAACCGAACTGCTAATGGTTCTTCAAACTGAGAAATATACATTGAAAATAAAAATTAATACAGAAGAGACTCACACAAAGAACACAAAGGTACAAAGATCACAAAGAGGGAAGAAAGGGTTATTGTCCGAAGACTAAGCTTGAAATTTCACGATAATATAACGAACAAAAACCTCTGATTCTTCTTTGTGTTCTTCTCTTACTTTGTGTTCTTTGTGAGAGTCTTCTTTGGAGAATATATTGACTAATTAATATTTATGCGTTATTTTGTATATATGATCCAACTGTATTTTTTGTCCATTTTGTGCAACGGGGTAGCAGGGTATTTGCTGTTCTCCATGAATGATGGGGATGATAAGCCGCAAATTCCAATTACTAACCCGACATTTCATCTGGTTCTGGGCATATTATGCGCCGTTACCGGCATATTAAAATTACTTTCTCCAATCCCTTATGGGCCGAACGCCGTCAGGGGAGTTCTTGTCTTTGGGGACTTAATACCTGCAGCCGCAGGGATAGTCGCGGGGATTATTTTTATTTTCGGGATTTACCGCAAAGAAGGAGCTGAAAACTTAGGCGAACTGGATCGTATCGGGACAAATCTGCTTGCCTTTAAAAAACCTCTTGGCATGGCGTTAATGGCGGCGGCTGTTGTTCATTTTATTTTTGGACAAATACTCTTTCTTTAAAAAAGTTAAAACGTCATATTTATAAGAAATTGATAATCCATAACCGATAAACCCGCGCCGACTTTATTTTGACTATGATAATTATTTGTGTATGATTCTCCTTTAGTTTTGGAAATATAACGGTAAGACGCTTCAAGTAAAAATTTGATATTCTTTAAATCAAAAGAAATACTGCCCTTAGGTTCAAGAAAAAGCCCAAAGTCTGTAAAATCATTAAAAACTTTTGAATTAGTATCTGCCACATAATAGGTGCCGTTAAAATGTAAATAATAATGATTATCTGTTGCCGCGCAATAGGTAAGGGGGCTTATTTGAAAAGAAAGATCAAATGAAAAAGGAGCAAGAATATTTGTACCGATTGAACAGCCTGCGGCTAAAAAAAGCCAGTCTTGCAGGTAAGAAATTACTTTACCTTTAACAAGTTCTTTATTGATTGTTTCAATGGGATCGTATATTCCTGATCCTGATGGATTTTCCTTGGAATGTTGAAAATAACCGTTTCTTCCCGCAAAGCTAAAACGCATCCATGATCCGCTGATAAACGGCTTTATATATAAATATTTAATCGGAAGAGACGCGCCGACAGAGAAATCGATCCAGACAAGTTCATTTGTCTTGTTTTCATGTTTGGAAAAGTGGGTAAGATTGCTATTTACCGATGACATCCAGTCGCGGTCTTCCAAATTGCCTGAAGATACTGGAATTCCCGCTTTAATTGCCAGAGAAGAAAAGAAACCGGGTTTGCTAAGAATGTCAGTGAGTCCGAAATCAGCGTTAAATCCCACATAGCAGACAGGTTTCATGTCCCAAGTAAGTTCGCTTAAAAATTCGCCCTTTGTTTCCCCATTATAAGGATAAACATATTCAAAAGCTTGCCCGTATAAAACGCCAAAACCTGTTCCAATCGAAAAACCATATTTTCCGTTTTTATCATTATCCTGACAATATATGGGATTGATAGCCGATAATAAATATATTATGATAGAAAAAATCGGTAAGAAAGCTGTTTTATTCATTAATATGAGAATAACCGTGAAACAATCGCTTGGTCAATTGTCCTTTTTGTTGATTTTCCTTGCTCTTTTTTCAATTTTGTTGTTTTCCTGTGAAACAAAAAAAGATGAAATACAGGTAATTCCGCCCATTACATCCCCGCTTTCCGGGGATTATATCGGTTTTGGGGTAATCACGGAATCCTTTACCCATGTTACCGCCGACCCTTCTCAGGAAAGCCCTTCCATTGGCTACCTCAGGCGCGGTTCGCGCGTGCGCATAATCAGGCGGCAAATAATTAAGACGCAGGGCGGTTTCATTTCATGGGTTTTAACGGACGGCCAACAGCAAGGCTGGCTGAAAGAAGACGTAATGGATATTTACAACAACGAAAATCAGGCAATTACAGCTTCGGAGTTATTGTCTCGGTGAACAGAATTCTTCTATTTGCCATACCCCCGGTTGCGGGCGCGGTTATAGGTTATGTGACAAACGCAATCGCCATAAAAATGCTTTTTCGCCCCCTTAACCCGATATACATTTTTGGATTCAGACTGCCCTTTACTCCCGGTATTCTGCCCCGCCAGCGCAAAAGGCTTGCCCTAAGCATAGGAGCGATGGTAGAAAGGGAACTGCTAACGGCGGAAGTTTTAAGAAACCGCCTTGCCAATCTTGACGTTAACAATTTTCAAGGAATAGTTACTGAATTTCTGCGCCGAGACGATATACGCAAAGAGTTTGAGTCCAAGGGGCGCATACTCATGCGGAACATTTTTTCAAAGATGAACGCCTTCCAGCGTTTTTTTATTTCCGCAGGACAGTACGATCAAACCCTTGATAATAAAATGCCTGAGATAATCGACGAACTGATCGCGAGCGTGGAAACCCTCCTGCGGGAAGACAGAATAAAAGCGAAAATACTTTCCGCAGTTGACGGTCAAATAGAAAATATTTTGGCTTCCATTAACATTAAAACCCTTGTCGCGGAGAGGATTGATTCGCTTGAAATGGAACGGGTAGAGAGAATAATTCTTGACGTAATGGCGGATCAGTTTAAATGGATTAATGTCTTTGGGGGGCTTTTAGGTTTTTTGATTGGATTGTTTCAGTCGGGGTTTGTTTATTTCTTTAGATGAGGGAATTTTTTACCACGAACCACACGAACTAGAAAGGAAGAATTTATTACGGAGGAGACTGGGTTTTAGTACGCTCATACTATTTTATTTTTTTGTCTTAATTCTGCCGCATTATTATATATTTCGTCTATGGTCATATCTTTAAATAGATTTTCCTGCCATTTTGTATAATCAAACGGCTCTTTTTGTATGAGCATAACAAAACGTTCAGCTTCAATTAATCCCAAATTTTTTATTAAGGTATCCATTCCTTCTGTTCTTATTAATGTATCTGTTCTCATTATTCATCTCCTACTATGTAAAAGACCATGCAAGCTCATAGTTTTTTTCTATTATTTCATTCTGTATAAAAAGTTTTGCCTCTGCTTCCAATCGAATATTAAGGTTAGTTTGGTCATCATACGGTCTGTTAAAGCAACAATTGTCTAAATAAAGTCTGGTTTTTGCCAACTTCAATACCTCTATTTACTATTATACAAAGAAATGCTTGTTTACTCAAGGCGGTGCGTGTTGCGCATAGTTATTGGTCAACAATTCCATTTCTTTTCTTCGTGATCTTTGTCCCTTTGTGCTCTGCGCACTGTCGCAGCCTAAAGGCTGCTTGCTTTTTTACAGGTAGCGACTTTTATTGGTGCTACGCTGTGCGGCATTATTCATCCACATGGCTACGCCATGCGTTTACTTAGCGTGTGTGAGGTCTTGCGAATAATTTTTTATAGACAAAATCAACCAAAAAGCGTAAAATACCCACAATGGGCGTAAATGCCGCTTATACAAATTTTTAAGGCGGGAAAGTATAATGAAGAAATTTTTTGTAATAATATTGTTTTTGGCAAGCCTTCCCTGTTGGGCACAATCACAGTACTTTACGGGAGACGGCGGCAAAGGGCATCAGGCTGGCTGTGCTTGAACCTAGCGGCAAAGGGCTTTCCAAAGGTTCTGACGACTGGATGCCGTCTCTTATTCAGAGTTCCATTACATCGTATTTGCAAAAATATTCGGCAATGACCATTGTGGACAGGCAGAATATCTAAAAAATTCTTGCGGAACAAAAACAGTCGATGTCCGGCAATTATTCGGAAGCCGACTATATCGGCATCGGCAAACTTATCAACGCCCGCTATATACTTGCAGGTTCCGTAACAAAAACTCCTACCGCCTATATGCTGTAACTGGCTGTAACGGACGCTGAGTCCGGCGAGCGCAAAGCGTCGTATCCGCCCAAGCCGGTGTCGCCAACCGCGCTGGAAAATCTTTCGGCGATGAAAGACGCTTCCGCTGACCTGCTTGGGCAGTTGGGAGTAAAGCTGACGGCAACCGGCTTACAGGAACTTAAAAGCGCGGCGGACATGACGCGCGTGCAGGCGGAAACCGCCCTTGCCAAAGGCGTTACCGCCCAAAAACAGGGAACCGAAGTGGCGGCGTTAAGTTACTACTTTCAGGCCGCCGCGATTGATCCCTCCCTGTTGGAAGCGGTAAGCCGCTCTAATGTACTGTCCGCCAATATTTCCAGCGGCAATATCGGCAACGACACCCGTAACGACATTCAATGGCGTAAGGACTGGTTGGCGCGGCTTACTGAGACAGAACAGTACTTTAACAGTTTTTTTGATAATTTTTTTAAAACTCTTCCGTCTCCCTATACCCTGATTTATACCAGTAATATTAAACAGATAGGTGAAACCAATTACCAGAACGAAACTATAAACTTAAGCGGCATAACAACGGAAATGACTTTTTCACAGGATTGGATTAAATCGGTAGAGACTGTGTTCAAGTCAATGCAGTCTTCAATACAGGCGGTTTATAACGGACTGAACGCGACGGGAAGAAAGACGGTATGGGGATTGGACAAGTGGCAAGGTAATTTTAATCAAAAACCGTTTGGAAAACAGATTAAAAATTTTTCGATTGCCGTTGAACTGGTAAACAGCAAGAATAAGGTTATTGCCAAAGAGACTTTTCAAACCGGCGGAAGTTATGAGTTTCCTATTCCGCTTCCGGGAAACAAAATACAGATTAAGATTACCGCTGACGGACAAAAGACCGTAAATTTTTCCAATGTAAAAGCAGACGACATAACCGACAACCTGACTGTGCGGATTGCGAGCATAAACGGAACGCCCGCCGAAACGGCGGCGCGAAACGGCGTTCTGCAAATACTGTCATCGACTGAAGCTAAAAGGATTGCTGAAGCTGAACGGACTGTTGAAGCTGAAAAGATTGCTGAATTGTTTAATAACAACAAGATCCGTATACAAGGCGGAACCTTCACAATGGGCAGCCTCGCAAATGAGCCAGGCCGTAATAGAAATGAATGTCCGCAGCATCAGGTAACGGTGAACAGTTTTTACATGGGAAGATACGAAGTAACGCAGAAGGAATATCAAGAAGTAATGGGGACAAATCCCAGTAAGTTTAAAGGGGACAATCTGCTGGTGGAACAGGTAAGCTGGTATGACGCGATAGAATACTGCAACAAGAGGAGCCAGAAAGAAGGACTGACTCCAGTGTATACCATAAACGGCAATAACGTGACATGGAATATAGGGGCTAACGGCTATCGTCTGCCTACGGAAGCTGAATGGGAATACGCTTGTAGAGCGGGGACAGCTACAGCATATAACACCGGAACGAGCATAAACGATAACACTGGTTGGTATTTTGCGAACAGCGGTAATAAGACTCATCCTGTAGGACAAAAACCCGCCAACGCGTGGGGATTGTACGATATGCATGGGAACGTAGATGAGTGGTGTTGGGACTGGTATGACAATTATACAAGCTGGTCGCAAACCGATTCTATAGGTACGGTCTCTGTCCCTAGTCGCGTGCTACGCGGTGGGAGTTGGATCAGTACGGCTGCGGATGTCCGTTCAGCCTATCGGTACAGCTTTACCCCGCAGTATAGGGACTATTACCTCGGTTTCCGGCTTGTCCGCAACTAGTTGGGGAGGGAGTGGATGGTACGAAATAAGAAAGGGAAGATTGTTGAGTGATAACTAGATGAAGCCAACAAAAACTTGTTAGATTTTGATATCGCGCATACGCGAATCTATATATGGCATGAAAGTGCCGTTTTGCTTGACCGTTTTGAGAAAAAAATAATTTAATTTTTTTTGATAATTTTTCTGAAAAAAATTATCAATGGCTTGACATCTATTGATTTTTTTTAAATTCCTGATATACTTAAAAAGAGGTAAAAAATGGGAGCCAGAGTAAAACCTGTACAACCGACAGAGATTAAAGACAAAAAGATAGTTTATCAAGTTATACGGGAAATCCGCCGGAAACCGACAGCGGCAGCCCTGAAACGCCATAAGGAAGAAGAAGAAGCTTTTATGAGGCTTCTTCAAAAATGAATAAACGGCAGACTATAAACCTCATTAATGGCGATTTTTATTTTTGGATTGAACAACTGTCATTTGGTACCGCGTTAGACAGTTTTTCATGTTTTATAGATGAATATAACGATTATCTGTTTAATGACGCCCTCCGTTCTCAAAATGATCATATTGCATTAACATGGCTGTTAAGAGAACGAACTACCAATACAATTACCGCCTATATGTCACTGATTGCGGACGCGATAAAATTATCAGTATCAGAGAAGGAAATCCACAATCTAAATTACCCTTTTAAGACAATTCCAGCAATTAAAATCGCAAAACTTGCCGTTTCTCATCCGGCGCAGAGTAAATATAAAGGACTTGGTACATTCATGATCAATAACGCTTTAGCCCTTGCCCGTACTTGCAACCGTCAGCTTTTTGCCTGCCGTTTTATCACCGTGGATGCGGATATAGAGCATAACAAAAGTGTTATAGAGTTCTACCAAAAAAATGGTTTTGTTCTAAATGCTGAAATGAATAGTAAACACGCTAAGACTGTCAGTATGAGGAAAGACATTTATCAATAAAAGCCTTCATTTTTAGTTAAAAAAATGTTTTGGTTATAATATACTAAGAAAAGGGCAACAAGCTTTTATAATGTTTTTTAAAAAGAAGAGAGAAGAAAGAAAAGATTGTTGTTAGTGGGTAGCGGAGCTACTACAGAGACGCATAGCGGACGGACAGGTATCTTTATTTTCTTCTTTGTGATCTTTCCCCCTTCGTGTTCTTAGTGTGAAATCTCTTGCGAATTAACCCAATTGCCCGCACGCACCCAAAAGTGAGCGCCCCTTATGAATGCGCATTGTAACTTTTAATCCGTAACTTTCAAGCAGACCGATAAAATCTTCCGTCTCTCTTTTACCCGGCTCGCAAAGAGGCTTTCCCTCAAACTCAAATCCCGCGACCGGATTCCATGGTATGATGTTTACAACCGTATCCAAACCTTTGGCGAAGGCGGCTGCGGATTTAGCGTCAATGTCGCGGGTGTTTATCTGTTTGAGTAACGGCATTTCAAGAGTGAGCCTTCCTCCGCCGTTACTCTGAAAAAGTAAAAGATTTTCTTTTATTTTTTCAAGAGGATTTGATTTTGCTATGGGCATCAGTCTTTGGCGGAGCGGTTCATCGGCTGTTGTAAGCGAAAGGGCGAGCCTTACATAAGGGCCGTTTTGGGCGAGATCGTATAGGCCGGCGCAGATGCCGCAGGTGGAAATTGTGATTCTTCGCAAAGAAAAGTTAATCCCTTTTTTGTCGTTTAACAGTAAGATTGCTTTTCTTAGATTGGGAAGATTCAACAAAGGCTCGCCCATGCCCATCACTACGATGTTGTCTATGATATGCCCGGAATTTTTAGGCAACGAAGCAAGTCGCAGACGTAGAAATTGCTCGATTATTTCAGCGCAGTCTAAATTGCGTTTAAAGCCTAACGAACCTGTCTTGCAAAAGACGCATCCTGCGGGACAGCCAACTTGAGTGGAAAGGCAGGCTGTTAGGCGGTTTTTCCCGTCGTTTAACAGTACCGATTCAATTTTCGATTCGTCTCTTAGAGAGAAGACATATTTTTTAGTTTCGCCGTCTTCAATTACATTGTCGATTACGCTTGAGTAAAGGCAAAAACGTTCTTTTAATTCATCGCGAAGAGATGCGGGAAGATTAGACATCTCATCAAAATTATTCGCGCCTTTGGCTATCCATTTAAAAATTTGACTTGCGCGAAAACGGGGCAGGGAAGGGAGTAATTCTTCAATTTCTGTAAGCGTTAGCCCTGATAGCGAAGTCATTGCGTGTTTTAGCGGAGGTCTTTTCGCTGCGGTTCGGCGATAGAATCCAGCAATTCTACGATTTTTTGGTTCTTTATTCCAAGTTTTTGAAACTCTTCCAAAAGTTCAACGGCCTTTCGCTTGTCGCCCATTTTGATGTAACATTCGGCAAGCTCCGTATAAAGCCTGTAGTTTTTACTGTCCTGTTGAATTAACCGCTTGAAGGATATTACCGCTTCATCGAATTTCCCCTGTTCTTTAGCAAGAAGGGCAAGCCCCATAACGGCATAAGTGTCAAATTCAATGTTTAAGGCTTTTTCGTAAAACGCTTTGGCGTTATCATAATCTTTTAAGTTGCGGTACGCATCCCCTGCGCGCGTCAGTATCATTTTATTTCTTGGATCCTGCTCAAGAATACGGGTCCAGTAGGTGAGTGAATTTTCAATTTGATTCAACCCCCGGTAGCAGTCGGCAAGCCCGAAAAGCGCGTAGAAGTTATTGCCGTCCCTTTTTAACACTGTTTCAAAATACGGTATGCCGTTTTTAAATGTTTTTAGTTTTCTATGGCAGTTGCCGATTGAAGTAAGAACCCGGATATCAACGTCATCGCTTGAAGGGCTTAACATTCTTTCCCAATAGGATAGGGCTTCGTTGTATTCTTTAAAATCATAATGCAAATGGCCAAGCCCGATAATCGCGTAAGGATTGGATTCTTCCATTTCCAGAACTTTTAAATATGTTTTTTTTGAATTGGCAAAATCACGAACCTTCCTGTAAGCGTCCGCTATCCTTGTAAGAACCGTAATATTTTTATCGTCATGCACAAGGTACTGTTCCCAAATGTCTATTGCCTTTTGAAACTGGTTCATAGCCTTGTAACAATCGGCAAGCCCAAAAAGCGCGTAATTATTTCCCGGATGATGCGAAAGGCACCGTTGGTAGTACTTGATCGCCTCGCGCACAGAACCGTTCTTGCGAGTCGCGTCTCCCATGCCTACAAGCGCGTAATTATTATTTTCATCTATTAGGAGTATCCTTGTAAAACAGTCAATGGCTTCGCTGACTTTGTTTTCTTTTAATAACTGGTAACCGTGTTTTGAAATTTCAGTAATTTTTTGCGAGTCGTTATGGTGGGGAATGTCTTCATTATATTGCATATCACTCATTTTTTACTTCCTGCTCTTCCTGAAAACTTGGGTCTTCTTCAGGAATAGCGTCATCCTCATGAAGTACGCCCTGTAATAAAGAAGCCAAATTTTCTATTAAAGGCTGCGCCTTATTGCGGTCATGCGCCATCCAGTACATTTTTAACGCTTCAAGCGGCATATCTTTGGATTTATAATAATCGCCTGTTCTTGAAAGCCCGTCAGAATAACCCGTAGTAATAAAAATCCTTTTGGCTCCTTCAATGTCCCCATCGTTAAATTTTTGGTTTCCTTTGCGGTTCAACGCCGCTTTGTCCGCTCCGACAACGGGCGAAGGTTCTGATACTTTTATAAATGCGTTTTGGTCGTCAAAGTTTTCAAATAAATTTTTATTCATATTTTTTTCTTATATTACTATTATTATCACCCTTTTTTATGAAAAACACAAGAAAAAACCAACGATGGATCTCCCATATTCCCTAGAGTCCGTCCTCTGTAAATTTGGAATTTCTGCCTTTAAATAATCCTGCCTTGGCCGATGGATAAGAATTTTTGTCTCATTGGAAACAAGAGCGGAAGCCGCGATATTCGCGATAAGCTCCCATTTGTATTGATAGGGGAATGGCGGGTCAAGGAAGATGATATTAAAAGAAGTTTTTGCCCGTTTTACATAAAGTTCCGCCGGCATAAAACGGCAGTTTATCCGCGTGGGGGAAATTGACACATTTTCAAGTAATGTTTTTCGCTTTAATTTATCCTGTTCCACGGCTTCGATGTATGACGCTCCTCGGGAAGCGGCTTCTATGGCGATAATTCCCGATCCTGTAAAAATGTCAAGGAAAGAAAGTCCTGTAATATCGCCAAGGCACGCAAAGACAGATTCTCTCATCTTGTCCATGCTTGGCCTGATTTCACGGGAGCCTTGAGGGACAGAAACCTTTCTACCGCTTAGGGTTCCGCCCGTAATTCTCATGATTTTTTATACGCTGCCAAGGAGGCCGTTTAACTCGGCATTGCTTACGACAGGCTCGGCAATGGTACTTTCCGTTGGGACATAAGATTCATCTAACTGTTTTTTTCGGTTTAAACTGTCCGCTCTTAATCTGGCAATTATCGCGGGCATTTCCGGGTAAAGCGATGGTGAAAAAGGGCTGGAATTGCCTGATATTTCGTTAATAATTTGACTGAATTGCCATTCAACATCTAAAATATTGTCCGCTTCAACTTCCCTGTCAAGAAATTTAAGGTTTT
>NZ_BDHF01000024.1:0-22062 GCF_054786115.1 Treponema sp. R80B11-R83G3
TTTCCAAGCAGTTCAGGCGTACCGAACCAGCAACGCTAATTCCTTACAGGATATAGAGTTAGCACAGGAGAACCCCGACAACAACTGTTGTTTATTGCAATTTCAACAATGTTACCAGCATTGGGGATTACGCTTTTTCCGGTTGCACCAGCCTTGCCAGCGTAACCATACCAAACAGCGTTACCAAAATTGAGTGGAATGCTTTTGGCGGTCCCAACTTCCTTACTGGCATCACAATTGCGGCAAACAAAGATTATGCAGGTAGATTTCCTAATAACTTTGCTTCCTTCTATGATAGCCAAGGGAAAAAAGCCGGAGCATATATGTGGTCAGGACGCATTTGGAGAATTGCCACAGCAGCCGAATTTGAACAATCAAGTAAGGAGGCTGAAGCTATTATTCAGTATGCAGCTAAAATCGGTTTTCGGGTAGCAAAAAAAGGTTCGGGCATAGTTATTTTAAAATATGTTGGAAAAGAAAATGTTGTCGAAATCCCGTCGAACATACTAAATATTCCGGTTATCGAGATTGGGTTTCAGGCTTTTTCGATTTGCTACAACCTTACCAGCGTAACCATACCGAACAGCGTTACCAGCATTGGGGATTACGCTTTTTCCGGTTGCGGCCTTGCCAGCGTAACCATACCCAACAGCGTTACCAGCATTGGGGATTACGCTTTTTCCGGTTGCACCAGCCTTGCCAGCGTAACATTTGCAACAGGGAGTAACATCACAGACTTTGGAAACAATGCCTTTCCTGAAGACAACGGATATAGCAGTGGAAACGCCTTAAAAACTGCCTACGCAACAGGAAAAGCTGGAACTTACACAAGGCCGAAGATACTCGGCTACGATACGTGGACGAAACAGTAACGCAAGAGTGACTCCTATGATTTAGTCAAGAGGAATTTTGTTTTTTCCTCTTGACCGCTCCTTCTCCTTAAGCACACATTGTTTGTCCGGTCGAAACAATGGACACGCACGGGTGACTCCACTTTTCTACTGGCGAGCTTACGGGAACAATTAACCGCAATATCAGAAACCTACAAGAAGCAGTCAGCCTTATCGGCGAGATACGCGCAAAGCTCCCTGACCACTAAAACACATGGATAATGTTGTTTACAGTGATACTTTTTTTTGATGTGTTTTAGTGGTCAGGCTGGCGAACTTTTACGCTAATAGCGATCCCGGTAACAGCGGTAATTAGCGGTGGTAGCGCACTTGTAACTGACACCCAAATTTCATAGTGTCGTCAAGAAATTGGCGACACTAGTACTCTGTAACATTTAAATATTTACAAAGAGAACCTCACGCAGAAGCGCAGAGGCGCAAAGTTGTTGTTCGCAGGATCATCGTTTTTCCTTCAAGATGAGTACCAAGAAATCTGCCGCTAAAGCGGCTAACGCCAATGCTAATTCCGCTAAACAAGCATATTAAGCAATAAAAGCCCTTACACAAATACCTCCCGTGATGAATAAAATCGGCTCCAGCCGGGCTTCGCCCGAGACAGCAGCCAAAAGAGCGAATAAAGGTAAAAGTCAATCTGCTAACACGAAGACGCAACCAGTCAATCCATTACTCACGGAAGAAGAGGTCATACAAATACGGTATCAGACATTTTTTTGACTTGACCTCCATGTAAAAAAGACGTATATTGTAAACATTGACGAAAAAGCGTTTTTAGAACGATTGGACACGCACAATAATTTAATGCGGCAATTAATCGAAAGCATGCCCAAACCTGCAAGCAGATTTACAGGAATAATGGAGACAGTCTTTTTATCCCCTTCTCCCTTTCTTCCCTTTGTGTCCTTCTCTTTCTCCGTGTTCTTCGTGAGAAATCTTCTAAAATTATTCCCACGCCTTGGGGCAAAAAGAATTTTTTAGCTTTAGACCTTCACCGCTTGCTAAAACCGTTATTGTAATAAATAACATAAAATAGTATGATAAAAGGGCAAACGGCATTAAAGGAGTATCAGCCATGATAACCGAACCGAATGGCCTAAATAAAGAACTAACTCGCATACGAAAAGCGCAAGCAATATATGCGAACTTTACTCAAGCCCAAGTAGATAAAATCTTCTTTTCAGCGGCAAGAGCCGCCTCAAAGGAACGCATCCCCCTGGCAAAAATGGCAGTAGCCGAAACAGGCATGGGCGTCGTCGAGGACAAAGTGATCAAAAACCACTACGCCTCCGAATACATCTACAACGCTTACAAAGACGCCAAAACCTGCGGCGTCATTGAGGACGACCCCGTCTACGGCCTCACCCGCATAGCCGAGCCTATCGGACTCGTGGCGGCGGTCATCCCCACTACCAATCCAACCTCCACCGCCATCTTCAAATCCCTCATCTGCCTGAAAACCCGCAATGGCATCATCATCTCGCCGCACCCACGAGCAAAAGCGTCCACCTGCGCCGCCGCCAAAATCGTGCTAGATGCCGCAGTACAGGCAGGAGCGCCCGAGGGCATCATCGGCTGGATAGACGAGCCGAGCCTTGAAATGACTACCATGGTAATGAAAGAAGCCGACATCATCCTTGCCACCGGCGGGCCTGCGATGGTCAAGTCCGCCTACTCCTCAGGCAAACCCGCCATCGGCGTCGGGTCGGGCAACGCGCCCGCCGTCATCGACGACAGCGCCGACATACTCCTTGCGGTCAACTCCATCATCCACTCTAAAACGTTTGACAACGGCATGATATGCGCCTCCGAGCAGTCCGTCATCGCCCTGCACGCCGTCTACGATAAAGCGAAAGCGGAATTCGCCCGCCGGGGCTGTTACTTCCTTAACCCCGACGAGGCGGAAAAAGTACGCAAGACGATTATTGTTAATGGGGCGCTTAACGCGAAAATCGTCGGGCAGAAAGCCGCGAAAATCGCCGAGCTTGCCGGAGTACAAGTCGCCGGGACGACAAAGATACTCATCGGCGAAGTTGAAAGCGTCGAGCTTTCCGAAGAATTCGCCCACGAAAAACTGTCCCCCGTGCTGGCCATGTACCGCGCGAAAGATTTTGACGACGCTCTGGACAAGGCCGACCATCTGATAAGGGACGGCGGCTACGGCCACACCGCCAGCGTCTACCTTAACCCTCAGACAAGCGCGGACAAACTCGCAGTCTTCAGCGAGCGCATGAAGACCTGCCGCATACTCCTGAACACCCCGTCCGCGCACGGCGGCATCGGCGACCTGTACAACTTCCGCCTGACCCCCTCGCTCACCCTCGGCTGCGGCAGTTGGGGCGGCAATTCAGTTTCGGAAAACGTCGGCGTCAAACACCTGTTAAATATAAAAACACTCGCGGCAAGGAGGGAAAATATGCTGTGGTTCCGCACACCCGAAAAAATCTATATCAAGAGGGGATGCCTCCCCGTAGCTCTCGACGAGCTGAAAACCGTTATGGGAAAAAAACGCGCGTTCATCGTAACTGACACCTTCCTCTACCAAAACGGCTACACCAAAACGATAACCGATAAACTGGACAGCCTCGGCATCGTCCACGAAACTTTTTTTGACGTCGCCCCCGACCCGACCCTCGGCTGCGCGAAAAAAGGCGCGGCCATTATGAGCGCCTTCAAGCCCGACGTAATCATCGCCCTCGGCGGCGGCTCGGCGATGGACGCGGGCAAAATCATGTGGGTACTCTACGAACACCCGCAGGTTGATTTTGAAGACATGGCGATGCGCTTCGCCGACATCCGCAAACGTGTCTACACCTTCCCCAAAATGGGAGAGAAAGCCTACTTCATCGCAATACCCACCTCCGCCGGAACCGGCAGCGAGGTAACGCCCTTCGCCGTCATCACCGACGAGACCAAGGGAATGAAGTACCCTCTTGCCGATTACGAACTGTTAGCCGACATGGCGATAGTGGACGCGAACGTGCAAGACAACGCCCCCAAGGGCCTGACCAGCGCCAGCGGCATTGACGCGGTAACGCACTGCCTGGAAGCCTACGCCTCGGTCATGGCGACCGACTACACCGACGGCCTTGCGATACAGGCGCTCAAGGTGATATTTGAATGGCTGCCCGCCGCCTACAACGAAGGCGCGGCAAACCCCGTCGCGCGCGAAAAAATGGCGAACGCCGCCACGATGGCGGGCATGGCATTCGCCAACGCCTTCCTCGGCGTGTGCCACTCGATGGCGCACAAACTCGGCGCGTTCCACCATCTGCCCCACGGCATCGCCAACGCCCTGATGATCAGCGAAGTGCTCCGCTACAACGCCGTCGAAGTCCCCCCGAAGATGGGAACCTTCCCCCAATACGACCACCCCAAGACGCTTTCACGCTATGCGGAAATTGCCGACGCTCTGAATCTCGGCGGCACAACCGACGAGGAGAAACTGGAAAACCTCATTGCCGCCATAGAAAAGCTGAAAGACCAGATCGGCATCAAGAAGACGATCAAAGACTACGGCATAGACGAAAAGGACTTCCTTGCCCGCCTCGACGACATGAGCGAAAAAGCTTTTGACGATCAATGCACCGGAGCAAATCCGCGGTATCCGTTGATCGAAGAAATTAAGCAGATGTTCCTCAACGCTTTCTATGGGAAGAAGGAGAAGGTGTAAAATGAGCAGTTACAAACTTGATACTTTACTTGCCGACCGAGGGTCGAAAAAAATATACCGAGACGGGGACAAGGTGATAAAACTCAGGGAAAAGGATTTCCCCGCGCCGGACGTTTTTTCCGAAGCGCATAATCTTGCCGTAGTTGGGGAGACCGCTCTCAATGTTCCCCATTTGGTGGAAGTGACGAAAATCGACGGCAAGTGGGCGGTAGTGTGGGAATATGTTGAGGGAACTTCCCTTGACAAGCTGATGGAAAAAAACAGGGACAAGGAACAGCAGTACCTTGAGCGCTTTGTTGACGTTCAGCTTGACATGCACCGCCATAACGCGACAAGGCTTCCCCTGCTTGTCGAAAAAATGGAACGCAAGATCAAGGCTTCCGATCTTGACTCTACCGCACGCTACGAAATTCTGGGAAGGCTGGCGAGTATGCCTAAACACACCAAACTCTGCCACGGCGACTTCAATCCAGCCAATGTCGTGATTACCGAAAAAGACGAAGCGTACATAATCGACTGGTGCCACGCCACCCAGGGCAACGCCTCAGCGGACGCGGCGCACACCTACCTGCTGTTCCGTCTTGCGGGCAACGTCGATCTTGCGGACAAGTACCTTGCGCTGTTCTGCAAAAAGAGCGACACGGCGAAACACTACGTGGAAAAGTGGCTGTCTATTGTGGCGGCGTCTCAGCTTCACAAGGCAAAGCCGGAAGAAAAAGAATTGTTGCTGCATTGGGCCAATATAGCGGAATACCAATAATTATTAAAAGGCATATATGAAAGTAACGGTTTGTATCGGCAGTCTTAATATCATTAGTCGTTATGCACCGACTTGCTCGTTGAAATTATGGCGTTATTATATATTCCTTTATTTTATCTGATAAAGTTTTATAAATATTATTTTTATTTTTTTGTTGAGAAAAAAAATTGTGTAATAATTCTAATGATTTATTTTCAGGAAATAGTATTGGCAAAATCTCTTTACAAATATCTCTATTGTTAAATAATTTTCTAAATACAGAAACTTCAATACATCTAATTTCTTCAAAGGTGCTTTTATCATCATCATCAAAGTTAATTGACGGCATATCCGGTATTTCTCTTTTCCATTTCTCCAAATGCTTTAGCAACTCATCCCATATTTCAGGATGAACAATTTCATCCCAAAATTCTTTTCCATAACATAATTTTACGGATACGTTATAGTCAGAATTAATCTTAGCGATTTCCGCTGTGTAGTATTTTTTGTTTTTTGTCAGACTTGGGTCTATAAAATATGTAAAGCATTTTAACTTTGTTTCATCGTATTTTTTTATTAGTGCAGATATTTTCTTTTCAAAATTACCAAGCTGTCCTCTCTTTTTTGTAGAATCATGATCATCTCTGACTTTTTGTTCGACAAAATATATGTAGTTATTATCTTTGAAAAGCTGGTCTAAATCTAAATATTCTTTTTCCATTTCTATTTTTTTAGGTAAAATCGTAAACCCAAGCTGTTCAAAATATTTTTCAAAAATAATTTCAAGAGCGTCACCAAAACGGATTTCATTCGATTGGAGTAAGTTTTGAAGTATCTTTGCTTTTGGCTTTGTCGGTCTAAATAGTCCAATATACCTTTCGGGATAATTTGTGATTTTTTCAAGCAGATCGCGTTTTGAACTTTCAAATATTTGTTTATTTAATATGCTCTGAAAAACCTTATACTCCATGCCTTACCTTCAAGTATTCATTTCTCAATTCGTCTATTAATATTGATTTGTCATCTCTTATAATATACCAAAATTTCCAACCATTACATGACGGTGTTTGTTGAATTACCGCTCCAATTCGATGAATGGAGCCTTTTGTATTACGGTATTGCAAATTACCGTCTGAAAGAACAATGGCTGTCGCGCTATATGTTTTTTTTGCATGAAGCGGTTCGCCAACTTTTATAAATTTTTCTTTTATTAACGTTTCAAAAGGAACTCTTAATTGTTTTTCTTTTTCTTCTTCAACCCAATCAGCTTCCTCAAAATATTCTTTAACGCTATTTATTCTGTTTTTAGCGAGAGTTATATATTCGGATTCTTTTTCTATTCCGATGTAACTGCGTTTTAGTTTTTTCGCGACAGCGCCCGTAGTGCCTGTTCCAAAAAACGGATCAAGAACAATGTCTCCCTGTTTTGACGTGGATAAAATTACCCTTTTAAGCAGCTCTTCCGGCTTTTGAGTTGAATGCGCTTTTTTGCCGTCATCTCCTTTTAGCCGTTCTTCCCCGATACACAGTCCAATTTTCCAGACGGATGTCATTTGTTTGTTACCATTATATTTTTTCATCAATTTATGGTTAAAGGTATATTTTTTTAACTCTTTGCTTTTTGAACACCACAAAAGCGTTTCAGTGGCATTGGTAAAACGGGTTCCCATAAAATTGGGCATCGGGTTGGTCTTATACCATGTTACATCATTCAAAATCCAGAATCCCAAATTGAGCATGATATTTCCAACACGGAAAATATTATGATAACTGCCTATAACCCATATTGTGCCAGTATCTTTCAGTATACGCCTACATTCCTTCAGCCATGCCGTGCAAAAAGCGTCATATTCGGAAAAAGAAGCAAATTTATCCCATTCATCATCAACCCCGTCAACTTTGGTATTATTTGGGCGATAAAGCGCATTTTCCAATTGCATATTATAGGGCGGATCGGCAAAAATCAAATCTATGGAATTATCAGGAAATTTCTCCAATTCTTTAATACAATCACCTTGTATTATGGCATTTAGCTTCATGAGTGTGATTTTATGAACCTTTAACTTTTATGTCAAGAGGGCTTTTTGGATATAACTTTAGAAATATCTTGAAAAGGCGTGTCGCATAACGTTCCGGCAGTGACTGACGTTTTTTTTGCGCCCGAACCTCAACCGAGCCGCGTATGCTGCGAAGGTTCCCCTCTTGATAAGGAAAGCGCAAAGCGGTTTATTTAATTATATACTTGACAGGGCATAAGCCCGACTGCGTTTTTGCGTCTTCGTGTGAGGTCTTATCGAAAAATTTAGCTTTTACAGAGAATCAGTACCCCTGCGGCTGGAAGAACGTACCGGCTATCTGCGGAAAAACTTTTCTCTGTCAGCAAATCGCGGCACGCGAACGGAATCGCAATTTCCGCCTGTGATTTATTGTGGTTCAATACAAAGATAAATTCTGTTTCTCCCTTTATTCTGCGTGAGGCTTCAATTCCTTCTTGGCTGGGAAATACCGGCTTTATGCCGCGTTCAGCGCAAATTGAGGCGGTAAAACGGTCTGCAAGAGCCGCTTCGGGGCGCGAGCCAAAGTACCAAACATAACCCTTGCCGTAACTGTTTCTGCAAACTGCGGGGGTTCCAGCGTAAAAATCATCCGCGTAATCGGCGACAGTTTGGGCGCCTTCGGGATGGATAATGTCGCAGAGCAAATCGGATTTCCATGTTCCGGCAAGAGGGCCGTCCTTAAAGATCAATCCGTTAAACTGATCTTTTGGCAGAGCGTCTGTCTCTTCCACCCACAAGCCGCAGAGCGAACGCAGTTCTCCGGGATAGCCTTTCGTTGTTACCAAATCATTTTCATCGGCCATGCCGGAAAAATAAGTGGTAACCAATATGCCTCTGTTACGGACAAAGGACGCAAGTTTATCCGCGATATTCGGCTTGATCATGTACAGAACCGGAGCAAAAAGTATTTTGTAACTGTCCAGAGGAGTCTCCATGCCGATTATATCCACGGAAATATTTTGCCGCGCAAGTACGTCATAAAAACGGAAAACTTCTTCGATATAGTTCATGTCGCGTGTGGGGCCTGCTGATAATGTTGTCGCCCACCAGTTGTCCCAGTCAAAGAGTAGTGCCGTCTCGCTTGCAAGGCGGCTGCCCAAAAACGCATCCCCAAGTTTTTTAAATTCTTCTCCCATTGCCGCCGCTTCCTTGAATACCCTTGTGTTTTCATTAGCGTAATGATCGATAATAGCCCCATGAAATTTTTCGCAGCAACCCCGCGAGCGGCGCATCTGAAAAAACATAACGGTATCGGAGCCGTGGGCTAAAGCCTGATAACTCCACAGCCGCATAATGCCGGGGCGTTTAAGTGAGTTATAAGGTTGCCAGTTTGTGACGCTGGGAGTTTGTTCCATTAGGAAAAACGGCTTTCCTTCGCCGCAACCCCGCATAAGCGCATGGTTCATGGCGGTACGAGTGTAGGGAGTATCAGGAGAAGGATAGTTGTCCCATGAAATAAAGTCCAGTTTCTTTCCCCACTTAAAATAATCCAGATCCCAAAATGTTCCCATCATGTTTGTAGTTACGGGAATATTGGGCGTGATTTCTTTTAAGACTTCTGCTTCGGCAAGACAGCACTCTAACAGGCTGTCGGAATTAAAACGCCTGTAATCAATGGATTGTATCTGGCAAGAGGTGTGGTTTACGTACCATTCTTCGCTTAAATGGCTTGGAGAAACAATATCATCCCAATCATAGTAAGTGTGCCCCCAGAACGAAGTGTTCCACGCTTCATTTAACGCGGCGATAGTTTTGTACTTCCGCTTAAGCCACTCCCGAAAAGCCTTTTCACAATTTTCGCAATAACAAATGCCTCCGTATTCGTTTGAGATATGCCACGCGATAAGGTTATCCAATTTGCCGTAACGTTCCGCCAATCTTCGCGCAAGCCGCGTTGAATACAGCCGGAATATTTGACTGTTGGGGCAGGAATTATGCCGTCCGCCGAATTTTCGTTTTGAGCCATCGCTGTTAACCCGCAATATTTCGGGATATTTACGCGCCATCCATGCCGGATGAGCCGCCGTTCCGGTGGCAAGGCATATCTTCATACCCGCCTTGCTTACTGTTTCAATCACCGCGTCAAGAACAGAGAAATCATACTCGTTCTGCGAAGGCTGTAACAGCGCCCAACTGAATACATTGACAGTCAGTATGTCGATACCCGCAAGGCGCAGAAGGCGCATATCTTCCAACCATGTTTCCTTTGGCCATTGTTCGGGGTTGTAGTCCCCGCCGTAAAGAACTTTGTTTATTTGCTGTTCCATAATGTTCTCCTATCCTTAAAAATCAAATTAAGCCCTTCTAAAAAATATGTAAATATGGTATAATACTTTATATTTTTTTAAAAGGCGGGAAATATGATTATTTTAACATTGAACTGCGGTTCATCATCGGCTAAATATCAGGTTTATAACTGGGAAACCAAAGATGTCATGGCGGTTGGCATTGTGGAAAAAGTAACCATTGGCGGTTCTTTTATCTCCCATAAGGCAAAGGGCAAGGAAGAAATTACCTTTGAGCATGATTGTCCCACACACACGGATGCGATTGAGCTTATTATTAAAACTATTACAAACAAGGAAACGGGCGTTATTAATGATATGTCGGTAATAAAAGCCGTTGGACACCGTGTTCTGCACGGCGGAATGAAATTTACAAAGAGCGTCATTGTCGATGATGCGGCAATGGCGGCTTTTAACGAAGTTAAGGATTTGGGTCCGCTCCACAACCCGGCGAATATCATGGGTATCGAGGCGGCGCAGAAAGTTCTGCCTCATGCGCCTCATTGCGCTATTATGGATACGGCATGGCATCAGACAATGCCGCCCGAAAATTATCTGTATGCTGTTCCCTATGAATGGTACGAAAAATATCAGGTACGCCGTTACGGTTTCCACGGAACAAGTTTCCTTTATACGGCGAAACGCGCAGCCGTGTTATTGGGGCAGGACCCTTTAAAAACAAATGTGATAATTTGCCACATTGGAAACGGCGCTTCGGTGAACGCCGTTAAAAACGGCTGTTCTTTTGATACCTCTATGGGCATAACTCCTCTTGAAGGGCTTGTCATGGGCACACGCTCAGGCGATATTGATGCGGCTCTGCCTTTTTACGTTATGCGCAAGACAGGAATGAGCGCAACAGAAATGGAAAACGCATTAAACAAAAAATCCGGTCTTTTGGGACTGACGGGCAAACATACCGACAGGCGCGATGTTCAGAAAGCGGCTGTTGGCGGAGACAAGCAAGCGTTACGCACACAATTTATCGAAGCCCACCGAGTAAAAAAATATATAGGAGCGTATCAGGCTGTTTTGGGCAGAGTAGACGCACTTGTTTTGACAGCCGGAGTTGGAGAGTTTGCGTGGTTTATGAGAGAGAAATATCTTGACGGACTTGAGGGCATTGGAATGTCTTTTGATCCGCGAAAAAACAAACTTTCCTGCACAAGAAATACCGAAACAATTATCAGCAAGCCGGAATCAAAAATACCGATTTTTGTTATTCCGACCGATGAAGAATTGGTAATGACCGAGGACGCTTTCGCGTTGATGAAGGGAACTTACGACACCCACACGAATTTTACCTACTCTTTCCAGAGCAAGGACTATGTGAACAAGGAACGCGCCGAAGGATTAAAGCATGATCTTGCGAAAAATCCCGATCTTGCCGAGATAATTGCCAAGCCAAGGTAGTTTGGTTAAAGTAGTAACAAAGGTACGATTTGAATTCAAAAACTGAATTGTTATGTATCGGCAATTCTATTGTCGATGTATTTGTGGAAATTGATAACGATCTTGCGTTAAAGTACGGTATTCTCAATCCGGTTCAACATATTGGTGGCGATATAGTTGAAGCGTTGTTGAGTGAGCCTTCCATTAATTTTGCCGAGTCGGTAAAAAGCTCAGGCGGGGGAGCGGCTAATGTCGCGAAGATTGCCGCCATGCTTGGAATGGACGCGGCGTTTTGCGGCTGTGTCGGGCAGGATGATCTTGCTTCAATCTTTGAAGGAGAGATAAAAGAAGCCGGCGTTTCTTCCATGCTTGTAAAATCCAATGAGAAGACAGGCTTATGCTTTGCGTGTAGCGTCAACGGAGAAATCCGTTTTGCCGCAAGTCCGCGCGCTGCGCTTGAGCTTAACGAGTCTCATGTCAGCGAAGATTTAATTAGCGGCGCGGAAGCGGTTATCCTTGACGGCTTTATACTAGACCGCCGCTCTTTAGTACAGCATATCCTAAGACTTGCCAGCCGCAACGGAATACCAGTCGCCCTTGACGCAGCTTCGATCATGCAAGTAAAAAGCAAAGCTGAAGAAATACTGACATACAGCCGCAGTTTTCCCCTCTTTATTTTTATGAACGCCGATGAAACAATTGCCTTTTTTAACACACTCAGAAAAGAACAAGATGTGGGAATTAACATGACAGATAAAGACAAGGAAGCCCTAATCCTGCGCGACATTTGCCCCATGTTGAAAATAATCACAGACGGTGAATTATTCCCGATTATCGTTATCAAACTTGGAGGCCGTGGCGCGTTAGTAGTCGCCGGCGGCAATGTATACAGCGAAGAAACCTTCGCTGTTGCCGCGCCTAAAAACACCGTAGGCGCCGGAGACGCTTTTTGCGCCGCCTTTATTTCCGCGTGGATAAGGGATAAATCCCTCTCTGAATGCGCCGCTCTTGGAAACAAAGTCGCAAGAGAAATCCTCGAAGTCACCGGAACGCACATTAAAAGCGGAAAGTTAAAATCGTTTGCGAAGATTTTGCAGAAGTAGGATTTAATCCCACTTTTTGAACATAAAGAAAACGGCGCACAAAATAAAAACAAACCCTACGAAATAATTCCATTTTAATTGTTCTTTTAAATAAGTAACAGAAAAAATTGTAAACACAACAAGCGTAATAACTTCCTGTATTACTTTAAGCTGAGCCGCCGAATAATACGTATAACCTATGCGGTTGGCCGGAACCTGAAGACAGTATTCAAAAAACGCTATCCCCCAACTGATCAGAATTACAATCCACAATGGACTTTCATTGAACTTTAAATGCCAGTACCACGCGAACGTCATAAATACATTTGAGGCTGCCAGCATTGCTATCGGAATTAAACTTTTAATTTCCATGTTTTCCTTTTATGTTATTTTAAAAGAAATGACGGGAAATTTCCAGAGAAAGCATAAAAAAGAGAAATTTCTACCACGAACCACACAAACGTAATGAGCTTTAGGCGGTTAAGTCTATGTTTTGCCCAAGATTGGGTTCTGGTACGGGTACGGTCGAAACAAGGTTATTCACCGCCTCCGCTTGTTGTTTCATGGTGTCAAGTTCCATTGCCTGTACTTGTACTGCGGCTTGTTCCTGTATATTCGCCTGGCTCATGTCTACTGATAATGATTCTATATCCATATATATATTGTACTGTTTTTTAGGGGAAAGTGCAACTAATAGTTTGACGGAAAATTTTTCTATATATTTCTCAATATCAAACTGCCGTGCTTATTGAATATTAAATTTTTTATCATATAATATAATAAAATTGACATATTATTTAAAATTTGATAGAATCATGTTTATGAAAAAAGTAGTGTACTGTTTTATATTTTTCTTGATTGTTAATAATTTATGTTTTTCTCAAGATATAAAACAGCCAACACCTCCAACAGAGCCTAGTAAACCAACTGTAAATGGAGCGCCTGAAAATATTTCATCTTATCCAAGATTTCCGTCATCGCCAAAATTGCCTTCGTTTCCAAATAAAAATAATCAAAATAATGGCTCTGTGCGTGAAATAGAAAAATATGAATTAATTGTTTCTGAGGCCTTTCCACAAGGAAATACAAAACGAAATGTTGCTAATACAATTAAGAAAGCTCAATATACATTTTATTCAAATAACACTATACAAATAAAATTAGATTTTACTGATGGCTTGCAATACATTTATCATTTAAGAAATAATCGATCAAAAACAGAAATACAACCTGGCATTTTTAGAGAAATATATGAAACTATAGTACAGGCTGGCGGAAAATTTTTACTTGATCAATGTTTAAGTGAATTATATAGGAATGAAAATAATATTACATCATTAACAGTTATCGGAAATAATAAAGTTGCTGTAGTATTAAATTTTAGCAAAAAATAATTATATATTAATGATATACGATATTACGGCATATTACGACCGAAATGTTAGGCGAAATGGCGTCAAAATATTTTATGGGTAGTATATAAAAAATTATACGGGATAATAGTTGACAAAATAAAAATAATATGATAAACTCAAAATATGAAGTTAAATATTCCCCAAAAGTATCAAAAAGACATTGAAATTGCTACAAATTTACTCAAAGAAGAAGGTTGTCAATCAATTTATCTGTTTGGGTCATTAGTTACTGGAAAAAATCATGACGAGTCGGATATTGATATTGGCATAAAAGGACTTCCAAAAGGAAAATTTTTTGAAATTTGCGCGAAAATATACTTTGCAATGGATAATGATATTGATATTGTCGATTTTGATAAAAATGACGATTTTTATACTATGTTAAATCGTATTGGAGAGGTAATACAGATTGGATGAAATTACTAGAATAAAAATTGAACATGAAATTTCACGAATTGAGAAATCATTGATAGATGTTAAGCCATTATTGGATTTATGTAAAATTAAGGATAAACCTGATATTATAGAAATGACCGCAGCCGCTCAGGTATTACATTCATTTTATAATGGGGTGGAAAGCGTTGTTATATTATTTTTAAAAAGCATAAATGAAAAAATACCGAATGATAACAAATGGCATAAAACTTTATTTGAAATTATGTTCGGTCATAATTCAAAGAAAATAGCGATTATTAGGAATGATATTAAAAAACCATTAGAAAAATATATGTATTTTCGGCATTTTATAAGACATTCATATAGTTCTGAATTAGACTGGGGAGAAATGGAAATATTGGTAAAGAATCTTGAAGAAATATGGAAAACAATAAAAACTGATTTTGAATTATTTATAAAAAACAATTAATGCAAAATGCTCCAAATTCGCATAACAGATCGGTAAACACTTCACCTTCTACGGCATACCAGTCTTGTAAACCTAACCCAAAAAATATTCAAATATCTACATTTGTTGTGTACTGTTTTTTATTTCTGGCGTATATATTTCAATATAATTCCATCCTTCATATATGTAGTATGGAGTATATTTATACAATAATGTATCTGATACTAAATCGTCATCGTCAAAAAAGGTATAGTCATAAGGCAACTTCGGAGTACGAGGTTTTATTTCGATCGGAAAATTTTCATCTTCCGTTTTTCCTAAATCATCAGAAAATAGTTTATCCTCATTGTTTTCGCTTTTATCAGTTGATTCATGTTCAAAAAATTGTTCATTATTCTTTTCACAAGAAAATAATAATACCGAAGAAACCACCAATAGAAAAACACTCCAAAAAACATATTTTTTATACGTTGTTTTCATTTTTCCCTCCCAGTAAAAATGATTATATTTTACTCTATGTAAAAACGGTGTCGGTCACCGTTGCCTTTTTCGTTTTCATTTTCCCCTCCCAAAGTTAAAGTTTATAATTCCATGCGCTATTGCGCTTGGTTATTTTTCATCTTCTTTCATTTGCAATTATTCCATAAAAACTATACACATATCCTTTTACCAACCTCGAAGTTTCCGCAACATATATTTAACAAAGGAATCATCAGGGTCAAGACATACCGCAGTTTCATAATCCGCGATAGCCTGTTGCTTATTTCCTTTTTCTTCGTATGCAAGACCGCGGAGGTAATAAAGAAACGCCCAATCGGGATCAAGACGTATCGCTTGTGTATAATCTGCAATGGCGCGGTCGTAATCATTTTTGTCGTAATATGCATTACCACGGAAGTAATAAGCATAAGCGGAATTGGGGTCAAGCCGTATCATCTGTGTATAATCTGCAATAGCGCGGTCGTAATCACCTTTGTCGTAATATGCATTACCACGGGAGTAATAAGCATAAGCGGAATTGGGGTCAAGCCGTATCATCTGTGTATAATCTGCGATGGCGCGGTCGTAATCGCCCTTATCTGAATACGCAAGACCACGGTTGCGATAAACAAGCGCGTCATTTGGATCAAGCCGTATCGCTTGTGTATAGTCAGCTATGGCGAGGTCGTAATCACCCTTGTAGTAATACGCAATACCACGGTTGTAATAAGCATAAGCGAGATTGGGATCAAGCTGTATCGCTTGGGTAAAGTCCTCTATGGCGTGGTCGTAATCTTTCTTTTTGTTATACGTAGCACCACGGTAGTTATAAGCAAGTGCGAGATTGGGATCAAGCCGTATCGCTTCGGTATAGTCTGCGATGGCGTGGTTGTAATCACTCTTGCAGTAATACGCATTACCACGGCAGTAATATGCTTTAGATAAATTTGGATCAAGCCGAATCATTTCGGTATAGTCAGCGATGGTGCTGTCGTAATCACTCTTGCAGTAATACGCATTACCACGGTTACCATAAGCATAGGCGAAATTGGGGTCAATCCGTATCGCTTGGGTATAGTCTGCGATGGCTTGCTCATAATCACCTTTGTAATAATACGCATTACCACGTTTGTTATAAACAACAGCGTCATTTGGGTCAAGCCGTATCGCTTTGCTTAACTCCTTTATCGCCTCATCATATTCAGTATAATTTTCTTCAGATATTATATTAATCGTTTCACAAGAAAATAATAATACCGAAAAAACCACCAATAGAAAAACACTCCAAAAAACATATTTTTTATACGTTGTTTTCATTTTTCCCTCCCAGTAAAAATGATTATATTTTACTCTATGTAAAAACAGTGTCGGTCACCGTTATTCCCTATACCGAATGCCCCATGTTAATTTTTATTACAGATAAATCGATCTTCATACACACAGAAGAAATCTTCTAACTGCACCGGAGTTAATTCACATGAACAAAAAGGTTCTGGCAAATCATGTTTATTTATTGTTTTCACAGAGTTGTTAATGTTTAATAAGTTTTTTAATCCTTTTCTTGTTCCCGCATGGATATATATTTTTTCCGGTAACAATTTTAATTTATATCCTATTCTTAATGCAACATCATAACAAAACAATTCACCTGCTCCAGTAACTTTATTATCAGTAATAATATTTATAAGTTCATCAAAACTTTTTGAATTTTCTATTTTTTCTTGTACTTTAAGTAGATTTTGAAAAAAATTATCATATACATCTTTATTTATATGCCTTTGATGTGGACATAAATTACCATTTCTATTTTTTGACATGACTGCAATTCTAATAGCATTTTTAAGACAATTTTGTTCAATGGTATATTCAATAAAATCCCAACAACATATATTACTATATTTTTCAAGGTATTCAGCTATTAATGTTTTGTAGCAATTAATCTTATCCATATTTTTCTCCTTCTATCAAATTGATTATTTTATTCAAAAGTATATCGAACAGGATTTCGGCAACCTTGATATTTAGCTGGTATTTCTTTATTCAAATACCTTTTTTTCACTTCGGCGGGCGCTTCTACTCCGTCAAAACGTATTCTTTTATTTACTTCACAGCGTTTTGTGTTTGCCCTCATTACATTGCATCTTTTTTTATCTTTCTCACATTCTTTAACTGTTGTTATATGCCATATTTCAGGCTTGAACACCCCTTGCACTATGCCATCGGCGACAGCAAGGACATAGTCGGAACTTCGTGCCTTGTCTATATTCGCCTTCCAACAACGGCGTGCAGCGTCATATATCTTTTCATAAGTAATACTTATGGGAATTCGAACGAGCATACACTTGTTCGGAAATTCTGAAATAATGTCAGCCATATATTTTCCTCCTAAAATAATTTAAATTCTTATTGGATACGCAACGGTGTTGATTATCACTGTTCGTGTCCAAGTTTTCATAAGTACCTTAAAACGAATCTCTGTATGCTTTAAGCTGAAGTGCAAGTTGATATGTTTGTTGTGTTACGCCTTTAGCATAGCTATTTATTGATAAAGTTCCATAAAAATTCCCCTGTTTGTCGTATAATCCAGGGGCATTATTAGCGTATTTATTAAATGGACTTTTATCAGAATAATCTGAACCATAATTGCCATATTTATTAAAAATACAGAACGCATTATATTGTGAGCCATATTTTCCATATTTATTGTAGATAGAATTTGAATCATATTCATTTTCGTTTAATGTACCTAAAAATGTCCCATCGGAGGCAATTATTCGAAGATCACTTAATGAAATTCCATAAAGCGAAATAAGAGAACAACATAACAACAACCCAAAAATAAAAATTACTTTTTTCATATAAACCTCCAAAAATTAATATTTTATTCCATATTGTAGTGCTATAAGACTGGTAAAGTCAAGTAAAATACACCTCAATAGGCTGGTTATAAGGGGAAAATAAAGGCTATTAGCATAAGAAATGACCTTAAAGTAAGTTTTTATCAGCAACATGAAGGAATTCCGCAAAAAAGAAGGTATGTCTTAGATGAAACTTGTAGAATATTGTAATTCATAACCCACTTATATTGGAGAAATAGAAGTAGGGAAAAAATTCCCTTCTATACAACATGATTGAAAAATAGTTGCTATTCTAAAGATAAAGCCATAACATTTTTTTATAGATCGTACAGAAAAAAACTATGATATAAACACTAAAAATAATTACCCTGAAATGCCAAAATCAATACAAAATGAAATAAGAAAAGGATTGAACTTTTCAATTGATGAATTAATCAGAGAAATTTTTAAGAAATATTAAACTATGGATATTAATCCCTAGCCTTAAAATCTGATGGTCTGTTATACTATAAATTAAGGAGAAATTTATGTCGCAAGCGCAAACTATGACTCTTGACGAAAAACTTGCCACCTCAAACAAGACATTTACATTATTGGAAGCTGAAGACAGAGATGGATATAGCCGTCTTATAAGATCAATTCCCATGCCCTCGTATTTAGCAAAGATTTACAAAAAAAAGTAGGTGTAGAGCCTCTTATAACTAGCGGTTGGAATTATTGGAAGCGAAGGCGGAATTTGGCAAAGATTGGCTTAGTAAATAGCATTTATGAAGCGGATATATCTATTGAAGCAGGACGCAAGGATTTGCATATCCTTATTGCCTCAGTCAGAACAACAAAATTAAAAAAGTAAGAGCCATGTTCAACAGATTTCATCGCCTCGGCGGTAGCCCAGCTTGCTAACAACAATCTTCCCTTTCTTCTCTTTTCTTTTGTTTAGATCCAATAGAAAAAGCCCTGCTCAAACAGTGGTTTATTAATCTTTCCGCAGGGCAACCATATATTCGCCGCCATATTAGCCTACGTAAAACCTGAAATACTAAAGCTGGCAACAAAGCTCAACCATTTTGCAATGAAAACAAAAATCTACATGGCTTCAATGAAAACGGCAATGGCTGCCCTTCAGGAGCTCTCGTAAAGTTCCCAAAATTTATATTTTTGTGTAACATGAGTTAATAAATAGAAACGGCTTGGTTATGATATACTAAGAAAAGAGGCAGCAAGCTTTTATAAGGCTTCATAAAACAGGAGGAGGCATGGACAAGGATTTTGCTGACATAATCCAGCGCATGGTCAATGAACAAGGCAAGGAAGTGCTAGTGAACGGCAGAGCGAAGACGTACCTGTCTGACTACTGCAAAGGGCAGTTCAAAAAAGAAGCGGTAATTTTCCGGCAGATACTGGAGGCGAATTGCGGAGAGAGCATCAACAACGCCGACAACGTGTCGGAATGCAAACAAAAACTTGTGGAGAAGCTGGAGGAAGATAACGGTCTGTCCCCTAAGGCAACGTCAGAATATCTCAACCTGTTGGGATTGATATTAAAAGGAGATGTTAGTAAGACCGGTATAAACAAGCAAATCCCGCCTTCATCGCGTGATACTGCATGGTATGTATTGGTAAATGGCGCTAAAAAAGGGCCATTAGACAGGACAGATTTAAACGCTATGTTTGTAGCGGGAGAGATAACCCAAAAATCTTATGTATGGAAGAAAGGCATGGCGGATTGGGTGGAAGCTGAAACTATACAAGAGTTGGAAGAAAGTATAGCCGATCTGCCGCCCCCATTACCGCAGAAACTTACGGCAGTTTTCTCCACCGGCACGCAAACGGCAGCAAATCCGCAAAGTGCCGTATCCGCCGACATGGTGCGCATACAAGACGGAACCTTTAAAATGGGCAGCCCTGCCAACGAGTTAAGCCGTGGTAGTGATGAAGTTCAGCATCAGGTAACGGTAAGCGGTTTTTACATGGGAAGATACGAAGTAACACAGAAGGAATATAAGGAAGTAATGGGGACAAATCCCAGTAAATTTAAGATGGACGACCTGCCGGTGGAACGTGTAAACTGGTATGATGCGGTAGAGTACTGCAATAAGAGGAGCCAAATGGAAGGATTAACTCCTGCGTATACCAGAAACGGCGATAACGTAACATGGAACCGAGGGGCTAGCGGCTACCGTCTGCCTACGGAAGCAGAATGGGAATATGCCTGCAGAGCTGGGACGACAACGCCGTTCAGTACTGGGAACAACATCACAACAAGTCAGGCGAATTATAATGGAAAATATCCGTATAATAATAACGCGAAAGGAGAAAACAGGAAAAAGACAACGGCAGTGGGAAGCCTTTTGCCAAACGCATGGGGATTATATGATATGCACGGGAATGTATGGGAGTGGTGCTGGGACTGGTATGGCGATTATACAAACAGGTCGCAGACTGACCAAATTGGGGTGGTTATTGGCACTCACCGGGTGCTACGTGGCGGGGGCTGGAGCAGCTGCGGCCTTGACCTGCGTTCTGCGTGTCGGGACTACTTCTACCCGAACTACCGGAACTACAACATCGGCTTCCGGCTGGTGCGTTTCTGAGTTCTGCGTCAGTAGCAGAGGCGACATATACAAGTCGTAGCGACATGAAAGGGAGCGGATGCGTGGGCATGGAGCGGGGAATGCGAAAGAAGAAAGAAAAGTAAAAAAAGAAGAAAGGGAAGATTGTTGTTAGAGAGTTGGTCGAAGGCTCCTCCCTAAGCTCTACTACCCAATTGTTGAGGTTGTTCACTATACCGCTTTCTTTGTGCTTGGTTGTCAAATATCTTTCTCTTTAGCTAATTATATAACAGATATGTTGTTTTTTCAACAAAGAAATATTTCTCCATGCCGCTAGAACGGAACTCTCAATCGGAATATTTGGTTTCAACAATGAGGATATAGACTATATTAAAAACCATTTTATGATATAATAATAATAAGGAATAATAAATGAATACTTCTTTATTAGCAAGTATTAAATGGGTTATTTCACAACATGGAGAAAGCGTACTCGGAAATCCATCACAGTTAAGAAAACTAATTGCTAATCATACAAAGAATGAGCCTAAAGAAGAGCGTATTGCCTTTGGTCGTTGTATTGAAATGGGCTTTTATAAGGAATTGAAAAAATCTCGAAATATAGATGAAAGGAGTAAAATAAAAACCGAGTTGGCTTTTAAATTACAAATAAAAACTGCCTTAAATATATCACTTTGTAAAGACGCTCTGGACATACTTGATATAGCTATTTATGGAAATACAGCGCCATTTTTATCAATGGCAATGCCTTTCCAATATTCAAAGTACAGGAATATTGTAAGAAAAATAAAAAACCAAGTATTCATAATATTAAAAAAACCGGAAATAAAATGGGTTAGTATTGGTATAGCAGCAATTATGGTTATTGCAATTATCTTTAATTTTTTTCTTAAAAATAATTCTAATAATTTAATAGATAATAGAATTGAAGAATTAAAAAGAATAACAGAACAACAAGAACAAATAGTCGAACAATTGGAATTAATTAAACAACAAATTGAAAATGGAAAAAATAATAATCCTAATGTTCAAAATACAACAAAACAACATACACAAAAAGAAGTATTAATTGAAAATCTTCAAAACGATTTACTTATGAAAATTCTTACAGAAAAAAAAGAAGGTAGAATTGATATTACAGGAAATATAAAAGTATTGGTTTTCCCTACAAATTATAGAGGTAATAAATTTAAAGAAGGACTTAACAGTCTTACACCTATCATACAAGAAAGCATTAATATTATTAATCAACAAGCAAAAAGATATAATCAGAATATTATTATTGAATGGGAATATATAACTTTAAATAACGGAGCATATTTAACTATAAATAATAATTCAGAAGTATTGAAACAATACAATCAATATAAAAATAAATATAGCAATTTTAATCATATAGTTTGTATTTATGCAATTGATAAATTGGAACGTTCTTATTTTACATTTACAGGGAAATTAGGTAGAAGTGAAGAACATGCAATAATTTGGTTTAGAGATAATAATGGATTTTTAAGCGGTACACTCGCGCATGAGATTTTTCATGCTTTCGGCGCTGAAGATTTGTATTATGAAAAAGGTGTAGTTCCACTAGAAGTAGAAGATAATTTTAAAATATTATTGGGTAATTCAATAATGATAAATAGTCAAAGTACTTCAGGATTAGACCCAATAAACGCTTGGCTTATTGGATGGAATAAAAAACCTGAACCATGGTATGCATGGTTTATTGACAAGAGAGATAAATCAGTCGATTTAGGAC
>NZ_BDHF01000025.1:0-21712 GCF_054786115.1 Treponema sp. R80B11-R83G3
AATAAATACTACTTCCTCGCATAGGGTCAATGATTTTTAAAAATACTTTAATGTTTTTCTTTTCAAAATCTGGTCCTATATCATCAATAAAACCTGAATATTCTTTTAAGAAATCATCAATTGAAGTGCCAAATAATAATTCATCATAACCACTTGGTATCTTTTTTTCTTGTGAATATACACTAACTAAAAACAAAGGCATAATCAAAAATAACCCAATAATTGCTTTCTTCATTTTTTTCCTCCAAAATTATTCTATTAAGCTTTTTTATATTTGTCAAGTAATATTTCAATGCAATTTCGCATAACGTCGCATACCCCAATTTCGCAAATCCCCCACCCTCCCCCAAAAACCGCTCTCATAAAAAACCGCATCTATCAAGCTAACACGAGATAAGTTTCGTGTTAAGGCACAAATTTGTGGTATTACGCAAGTTAGTTATTAATACCCTAATTTACGGTATCGTGTCAAGAGGACTTTTGATGTTTAAAATACTGCGCTTGGCAACGTGGGCGTAGCGTTCTGTGGTACGAAGATTAGCGTGGCCGAGGAGGGCTTGAATGTATCGAATGTCAGTGCCACTTTCTAACAGATGCGTAGCGAAAGTGTGGCGCAGGCCATGAATTGAGATTTCTTTGGAGATGGCGGCACGGTGGAGTGCTTTATCAAAAATGCATTGGGCGGAACGAATTGATAAATGTTTTGAGGCGGGTTGGCCGGGGAAAACCCATTTATCAATATTAAAAAATTTATAGTATTCAACAATATATTGGGCGGCTTTTTCGGAAAGAAGAGTGCTGCGGTCTTTTCTGCCTTTGCCGAGACGAATGTAAATTACTTTGCGGGATAAATCAATGTGTTCTTTTTTAAGGGCTACTACTTCACTGACGCGAAGACCGGACGAATAGACAAGCATCAATAATAGGCGGTGTTTGGGATTTTTTTCCAGAGAAAAGATTTTGCTGATTTCCTCTTTTGACAAAATCATGGGAAGACGGCCATCGTGACGGGGACGGTGTTTCTCTTCTATGCTGTCGTTTTTTAAAATATATTTAAATAAAAATTTAATCGCGCTGATAGCAAGATTCATCGCGGAGGCGGAATATTTTTTGTCTTTTTCCATAAGAGCGAGGAATTCTGTAACGTCATCGGAGCGGATTTCTTCTGGGGTTTTTTGGAGGGTGCGGCATATTAGGCGGTTGTAGTAAATGTAGGCACGGCGTGTTTGAGCGCTGTACTTTCTTGAGCGAAGCTCGGCTTCAAGTTTTTCTCTTAATTGAACGGAAAGCTTTTCGGGCAAAGACGGGGAAACAGGAAATGAAAAGGGAGAGGCAGGGAGAGCGTCAGCTTTCTTTAGCGGAGGATATTCAGTCTGCTTCTTTTTTATGGCGGGAGAATAATCCGCATATTCATCATTGTTAGGTGCATATCTTAAAGGTGTAATTTTAGGAGAATATTTCACATATTCATCGCTGTTAGATGAATGTTCATAAGATGGAATTTCCGAGAATTGTTCATGAGAGTACTCTAAAGGATGTTCAAGAAAACCGGAAATTTGCGGTTGATTGTCGGAATTTTCCTGTATCTGCACAATCGGAATCGTGGAGTGGCCTTTAGGAAGGAACTTTTTAAAAACATGGCTAAAAAATTCCGTGTCAAAATCACCAAGAAAGACAAACGAATGGCAGGCGGTATCCCAATTACCGCCGGCGGAAAGTAAACCGTTAAATAAGGCTTGATTGTAAAAATTACAAGGAATCCGTATATTGCCGGATTCACGGAAGAGATAGAGAACGTCCATTGTAAACCTCTTAAAAAATTTTTATAAGTCTTAACTAAAAGCGGATATGTCAAAAAAATAAATAGCTGGGCTGTCCTAAAAAAAAAATTACTGCGGAGTACACGGGGATTTGGTACGAAAATTTAATTTTCCGCCGTGTAACTCAGTGGTTAATTCTTAGTTCTTGGACACCACTATTATTATACATTAAATTGGCGGGAAAGACAAGAAAAATCACCAAACAAAAGACTCCAAAGGCTCCGTTAAAATCTCAGTCTTCCCGTTAAAAATCGCTATCGTGTGCTCCCAATGCGCTGAAACTTTCGAGTCTGCAGTAACAACCGTCCACTCATCGTCAAGCACTTCTACGTCGCTTGTTCCCATGTTGATCATCGGTTCAATCGCTATAACCATGCCATTGCTAATCTTTGGGTTCGCTCCGTGGGGAGTGTTCGGCACCGCAGGGTCTTCGTGAAGGGAAAGACCTACTCCATGACCGCAGTACTCTCTAACTATTCCGTATCCAAAAGGTTTCACGTAACTTTCTACGGCGCGGGAAATTTGCAAGAGTCTGTCATTTGCTTTTGCCGCCGTTATGCCGCGATAAAGGGCTTCGTTTGTCGTCTTGTTAATTTTTTTTACGGCATCGCTTGCCTTTCCCGCTTCTATGCTGACAGCCTGATCGCTGATAAAGCCGCCAAGGTCAATACCGCAGTCAAGAGAAACCAAATCGCCTTCGCGTATGCGCCTTTTTGACGGAATGCCGTGGATAACCTCGTCGTTAATTGAAATGCAAATTGCGGCGGGGTAGGGTTTTTTCTTTATGGTGTAACCTAAAAAGACAGGCCTGCCTCCGGCTTTTTTTATCCAGTTCTGTACCCATTGATCAATTTCAATTGTTTGAATGCCGGGTTTTACAAGAGGGATCAATTCGCGGTACATGGCGGAAAGAAGTTTGCAGGATTTTCTTATGCCGTCAATCTGTTTTTCATTTTTTAAGCGGATCAAAAGGTGAACCTCCTTTTAATTAGTTTCAGCCGATTAGAAATTATCTTATAAGAATACATTTTATTCAAGAGCATTTTACTTAGAATTACTTTATTCAAAATCATTTTATTAAAACTCATTATATTTATGATTATTATATTAGTAATCATTCCATTTAAAAATATTTTATTAGTAACCATTCATTGTTCCGCCTTAATTTCGTTTTGCGCTTGTTCGATATATTCATTAAATGTGTTTTCCTCATCATCGGAAAATCCTACGCCTATTAGCGACTTCATGCAAGTTATCCATGTTTCCTTGTCTACCTGCTGTTTCAGTCTTTTATTAACGATGGCTTTAACATAATTTTTTATATCTTCGGTAAAATGATTAAAGTAAGGGCGGCGGTGTTCTTCGGCAAGAATGGCGGCAAGCAGTTTAAAGGCTTCAAAACTAAAGTGTCTCCTGTCCAATTCTTCGGCAAGTATGTACTGGCAGTCCATCCAATCTTCCCTTTCCATGTGTTTTTCCAGTTGAAAATCAAGTCCGCCGTATTTTCTCCAAATCTCGATTGCTTTGTCTTCCTGAAGGTGTAAAAGCTCATAAAAAATTAATTTGGCTTTATATACGGGTTTTTCCTGCTCATTCAGCCATGTTCGGTAATCAAACCCGGTTTTTTTGGCATAAAAGGAATATGCCCTGTCGTAATTAAAACGCCTGTTTAAATCAGATAACGCTTCATAAGCGGCGATTAATTTACGCATCGCGCCGGAATGGGACGCGCCCGCAATATCAGGATGAAGCTTTTTTGCCTTCTTACGGAAGGCTTTTTTAATTTCTGCCGCGCTCGCTCCCGGCTTTACGCCGAGCAGCTTGTAATAATCATCCAATTTTGTTATGCGCCAATTCTTTTGCCCATCGCTTCGGCGTGGGGAGCGTTAAGCAAAATATCGCTCCAATTAACCCTCATTCCCTCTTTTTCCATCGCCTTCATTAAATTGATAAGGGCGCGGTTGCTGAAAAGCCCCGTCTTTTTAACAAACGCCGCGCTTTTTTTCCCTAAAAGAGAACTGCCCGCAGAAAGCGTCTTTGAAATAACATCCGGCAGCTTGCCGGAAAAAAACGAAATCGGCTCAGTAGTCACCGCAATATATTCATATCCGGGAAGCCTCATGCCGTCGTCTTTCCACGCGTTAATTATATCCACGCGATGCCCCATAGACTCCATCCCCTTCGCAAGGGAAGCCACATAATCCGGCGTTTCTTTCTTTGTCCCCGCCGCGCTGACAATCGCTATTCTCATAAATTACCTGCCTTATTGTATGTATATTATCATAAAATAGGAATAAAATAAATAATATAAAAAGCGTTCTTTCGCATTTCGCCGCTATGTTTGCAATCTTGCTACAGGCTTTTTCCCCTCTCCCCTACACGATGTATGCCCAATGAATTTATTTAGTACAGTGCTATCCGGCTATGCCGGATAGCTTAGGCAGACTGCGGGCGGCAAAAACTCTGGAGGAACCCGCCTACCAGACTGTGTCAATTCTTTTTATATGCAACTGATTTTAGCTCATGAAAGCAGGGTACAAGTTCCAAGAATACGCTATTGCCGGAAATAACAGAGCATAGCAGAACCCCTATGCCATGTTTTCTATTAGTTTTCCACATCCGAGTATGTTTATTACCTGTTTTAAGTTATAAGCAAGAAAAGCGAATGAAAATTCTCCAGCACGTTCCTGAACCCTTTCGGCAGACAATATCCGCTGTCAATACTTCGCTTAATCGCACCAAATGGATGCTCTACAATGGATTTCCTTTGCTTGATTATTTCTTTATTATGCTCATTTATCCTTGAAAATTTAACAATCAAGTAGTAAAATAACCCCAATAAGGTGAAAATTTGTGCATTTTATACAAAATATATGATTTGTATTGATAAAACGCACAATATTTAAAGGAGGAAACAATGAAAACACTGTTCGGAAAATTGTTAATGTCGTTTGGCATCATTATCCTTTTAATGATCGTTTCGGTACTGGCAAGTTTTTATCTGGTCTATTCAAAAAGCTATGAAGAACAGATAATTTATGAAAATTCAGAACAGACGCTATATGTGGCCCGCTCCCTGCAATCATTCATCAATACCGCTTACAAAGAAATCGAAGACCTTGCTTTTGAAAGCGACATTATTTCAATGAATACGGAACATCAAACGCCGGTACTCGCATCCGCCATAAAGAGAAATGATTATTTTGAACTCCTATATGCCCAAGGCATGGACGGAATGCAAACCGGACGCTCATCGGGCAATTTGGGCAACCGGAAAGAACGCTGGTGGTTCGTCCAAATGGAGCAAATTAAAAAACCCTTTGTCTCGGAATCTTATTATTCAGTGGGAACCAATATGCCCTGCACATCGGTCTTTTATCCCATAATGAATGAACAGCAAATGATAGGCATAATGGCTGGCGATATAAAACTTTCCTCCCTTCACGATCTGGTTGTCGAAACCGCCACTGAAGGTTCTTATTCATTTATTCTGGACGGCAAGGGCGTAGTCGTAGCCCACCCTGACAACACCTATCAGGAGGAATTATACAATTACGCGAAACTCACCAAAACCGTAACCTCAAAAGACGCGTCGGGAAAACCTTTGCAAAACGCGCAGGGTAATGTTATTACCGAAGAACAACCTTTGGATATTTCGAAAGAATACAAAGCCGCCATAGCCGACATGATGAGCGGAAATACCAATCACGCAAAATTCAAAGAGAACGGTAAAGCAATTTACCTTGACTACCGTCCGGCTCCTATGAACGGCGCTTCCGATCCTTGGTACGTGCTTACAGTCAGGGACAAGGACATTGCCATGCGGGCAAGAAATACGGTAATTATGGCGATTTTGGGAAGCTCCTTAGTCATTATTTTAATTGCGCTGGTAGTTGTTTTCTTCATTGCCAGAACTATCAGTTCGCCGATAAAAGAGATCCATACATTTTTGGAAAAGGTAAAAGATGGAGACCTAACTGAAAAAGTAGCCGTAAAAACCCGCGATGAAATAGGAAATTTGGCGGATTACCTCAACCTTACAATAGAAAACATAAGAAACCTTGTAGGGACGATAAAACACAAAATTGACGCGCTGACCAACACCGGTCATGAGCTATCCTCAAACATGGAAAAAACTTCCAATTCGGTAGATCAGATTTCGACAAATTTTGACGGCATGAAGAGCAAAATGGGCAAGCAGGAAGAAAGCGCCGCCGAAGCGGATAAAGCTGTAAAAAATATTAAATCCAACATTGATTACCTGAACAAGATGATAGAAGAACAGTCTGAGGGCATCAATACTTCGTCTTCCGCGATTGAAGAAATGACAGCTAACATTAATTCTGTTACTAAAACCTTGATAGAAAACAGTAAGAACGTCGATAATTTGACTGAAGCTTCCGAGAATGGAAAAAATGGGCTTCATACGGTGGCGGAGAAGATACAGGAAATCGCCAAAGACTCCGAAGGGCTTTTGGAAATTAACGCGGTAATGAACAATATCGCCAGCCAGACAAATCTGCTTTCGATGAACGCGGCAATTGAGGCGGCTCACGCCGGAGAAGCGGGGAAAGGCTTTGCGGTCGTCGCCGATGAAATTCGCAAACTTGCCGAATCGTCAAGCACTCAATCAAAAACAACCGCGTCGATGTTAAAAAAGATAAAAGCGTCCATAGACAGCATTACAGTTTCTTCAAACGAAGTTATTTCCCGCTTTGAGGTTATTGACTCGGGCGTAAAAATAGTTTCACATCACGAGCTTAACATTAGAAACGCAATGGAAGAACAGGAAGTAGGCGGAAAGCAAATTCTGGAATCCATAGGCCGCCTTAAAGAGATAAGCGTATCGGTAAAAAAAGGCGCGCAGGAAATGCTGGAATCGGGCGATAACCTGAACCGGCAGACATCTGCTTTTATTCAAATTAGCAATGAGTCGATGAACGGCATGAACGACATAGTGAACGGCGCAATGAAGGAGATAAAAAGCGCCGTAACCGTAGTAGATGAAATGAGCGCAGAAAACAACAAGAATTTCGAGGACCTTAAAATGGAATCGGCAAAATTTAAAGTAGAGACAGGCAACGAAAAGAAAAAGATCATCGTAGTTGACGATGAGGAAACTGTTCTTACCATGACAAAAGGCTTGTTGGAAAAAGATTATGACGTTACCACTGTCAGTTCCGGCAAGGCTGCTTTGAACTTGTTCTTCCAAGGGTATGTACCACATTTGGTGTTATTGGACTTGATGATGCCCGAAATGGGCGGCTGGGATGTCTTTATCAGGATACGTGACCTCAGCAAATTACATAAAACACCAATAGCGATATACACGACATCGGACGACCCAAAAGATAAAGCTAAAGCGCAGGAACTGGGAGCGGTTGATTATATACATAAACCTGTTAAAAAAGCCGAGTTGCTGGCTACGGTAGCAAAACTGGTGAAGTAATTTTTATTGAAATTATTTCACTTTTCTGCAACGATTACACCCCAGCACATGAACATGGTCCTTGGTGAACGGGCGTTTAAACATACGCGCAACAAGAAAGTCCTCGACAGTTAGTTCAGTTTTACATACCGGACACCGCCGAGGCACATTGTTATTAAGACAACTAAAACAGCCCTTAATATACATAAGTCGGTCTATACTGTTTTCAGTGCTCGGAGGAAAAACGACAGTTTTTATCAAATCTCCTTTTAACATAAGCATTGAACAAACAGGACAGACCTTAGGATCGCCAGGGTTGCCTTTAAATTTTTTCTTTTTACTCCAGGGAAGACTTGGATAAAACGGAGACGGCGGGCCAAAAAACAAATAAAAACCGAACCAGAGGAGAAGAATGCCGCAGATTATCATTAGTAAAATATGTATGAATTGTGTCATTATAGCTCAGATTGTATCAGGAAATCAAGTTTAGGGCAGCTACCTTGTTGTAAAAATTTTAATGTTGGTATAATTTAAATAAGGGAAGTAACATGATAAGTACAAGAAAAGAAAAATTTGATTGGGAAATAATCTCAATCGTGTGTCAAAAAGATGTAAAAAATTCCATGGAGGTGAGGGGAATTGCCCTACATTCGGCAACATCCTGTTGCCTCATTCCGGGCCGACTTTTTTGCTAAACCGGCCTCCATGCCGGTTTACCTGAAGGAACCTCTCGGTTCCTTCAGGCCGCAAAAAAGTTTCAATTCCCCTCACCTCTGACAACTTATTTTAAGTTTTAAAAAGTTATTTTGTTGTGAATAAATTACTTTCTTTGTAAATTATTCCTGGAGGTGAGGGGAATTGAACCCCTGACCTCTTGAATGCCATTCAAACGCTCTAGCCAACTGAGCTACACCCCCGGAAGTTCCTTTACTGTATATGATTAATGCAGATGTGTCAAGTGGCCTTTTTCGGTTAAATTTGATCCGCAAGATTTCTCACAAAGAACACAAAGGGACAAAGATCACAAAGAGGAATTAGAGGTTTTTGTCCGTTATCTTATCGTGAAGCCCATGCATAGCCCTCGGACAAAAACCCCCTCTTTCCTACTTTGTGATCTTATAACCTTCGTGATCTTTGTGTGAGGTCTTATCAATAAAAACTTCCCGAATCTCCGCTACTAAATAAAAAGACCCCGTCCCAAGCACCGGCAGAATTTTTCCGTCTTTGCGAGAATTCCTTGCGAATAAAACCGCCTGCCTAACCGCTTCCTGCGTATCTTTAACTAGCGTTGTCTTCTCCCGCCCCGCTATCTCCGCAAAAGTTTCGTAAACTTTGTCAGGATCGCTTGCTTTAAAAGTTCCTGGGGTGGTGATAAATATTTTCGCAAAGTGCGGACACGCTATGTGTGCCATTACCGTGGAATTTTTGTCTGCGGCGCAACCAAAGAGAAGAACGCCGCCTTCGCCGTAGAGCAGACAAAAAGTTTCTACGCACAAGGCAAGGCTTTCGGGGGTGTGGGCACCATCAATTATGAAAGGCGGCGCGTCGGCTTCCGTAATTTTTTCAAAACGCGCTGGGATTTTTAACTTTTTAAGACCGCCGCAGATAGCGTCCTCCCCAATCTGCGGGAAGGCGATTTTAAGCGCGGCAATGGCAAGAGACGCATTTTCCGCCTGCACTTTTCCGGGTATTGGTATGGAGAGTGATAATGGCGATGTAGGCGCAATATTTTTATCAGTGTTAAAGGACAGAGTAAAATCAGTGCCTTGAGTAGTTATTTTTATATCAGAAAGTTTAGCGATTTGCGGGAAATAAATTAACGGGCTGTTTTTATCCCGCGAGCTTTCTTTAAATACATTTAACGCTTGCTCACATTGTTTTGCCAAAACTAAAGGTTTGCCTTTTTTTATAATTCCCGCTTTTTCCGTAGCAACCGCTTCTATTGTACTGCCTAAAAAATTTGTGTGTTCTAACTCAATTAACGTTATCACGCTGACCAACGGATCAAGCACGTTGGTTGAATCAAGCCGCCCGCCCATTCCTGTTTCAACAACCATAACATCACATTTGGCTTTTTTAGCGCAGAGGAAAAAAAGGAGCGTTAAGAGTTCCCAAAAAGTAGGTTCGCATCCGTCAGTGGTTGTGGGGGAAAAGAGCGATGCTGCTTTTGACTGCGTTTTTACAATGGCGGGAAGCCGCTCTTCTACAATGTTTTTCAGTTCGTCGCCCGCAGAACAGTATATGTCATCGCTAAAATATAAATCGCCAAGACAGATGCGTTCCCTGATGTCGGTTACATGGGGCGACATATAGCGAGCCACGCGGAAACCGGCTGCTGTCAACATGGCGGATAACATGCTCGTTACCGAACCTTTGCCCTTAGATCCCGCGATGTGAATGGAAGGAGCGCAACGCTCAGGATGATCCGCCAATTCCGCTAAAACTTCCATCCTCTCTATTCTAAAACTTTTTGGCTTTTGTCCCCTCTCAAGGTTAATAAATCCTGATAACCAATTAAAAACATCTTCAGCCGACTTAAAAGAATTCAATTTATTACAAGTCGTATGTTCTGCCGTACTTTACTATCTCGACATTCGGGAAACCGTTCTCCTCAAGATATTTCTTCAGGAACGCCTGCGCTTTTTTTTCGCCATGAACCAAAAATATCCTTTTAAGGCGGGAAGTGTCCACCGCTTTAAGCCACTCAAGTATTTCAAAATAATCGGCATGGGCGCTGAAAGCGTTTATCTCCTCTACCTGCGCGTTTAGCTTGTACCAATCACCGAGGATTTTTACTTCTTTTTCACGGTTGCGTATGCGCCGCCCCAGAGTGTTTTCTGCCATGTAACCGACCGTCAAAATAGTTGTGTTTGGGTCTTGTATGTTTTGTATAAGATGATGCTGGATGCGTCCGGCTTCGCACATTCCGTCTGCGGAAATTATGATGAATGGCCCTTTATAATCATTTAACGATTTTGATTCCTGAACGCTAATGGTAAAATGCAGACTGTTAAAACCAAATGGATTTTTATGGTGTTTGATGAAAGCCTCTTTTATCTCCTCTCCGTAACATTCGGGATGAACTTGAAAAATTGTCGTTGCGTTAGTTGCCATCGGCGAATCGACAAAAATCGGCACTTCGGGAATAGTGCCGTCGTCCACAAGAAGGTGGAAATAATAAACAAGCTCCTGAGTGCGTTCAATTGCAAATGAAGGAATGAGTATTTTTCCCTTATTCTCGATAGTGCGTTTTGCCATAATCGCGAGTTTTTCTATCGCTTCATCGGTTGAATCGTGTCTTCGGTCGCCATAAGTGCTTTCAAGAATAATGTAGTCGGGAGCCGTTTCGGGAATTGCGGGGTCGCGTATGATCGGCTTGCCCTTGCGGCCTAAATCGCCTGTGGCAAGAATGTTCAGCTCTTCGCCGCCTTTTTTAATTTTTATGTCAGCGAGTGCGGAGCCAAGAATGTGCCCCGCATCGTAGAATTCCAAGGTGACTCCGTCTCCGATAAACATGGGTCTGTTATACGAAACTCCAACCATCTGACTGACTGCCCCTATCGCGTCATGTTCCGTAAAAAGCGGGGTCCATGTAAATTTTTCCCCCTTTTTTTTGGCCTCTTTTTGCAGAAATTTTGCGTCATGCGCCTGAATGTTGGCGGAGTCCATCATGATCAAACTTGCTATGTCTCTTGTCGCTGGAGTAGCGAAGATATTCCCCTTGTAGCCCTGTTTTGTCAAAAGCGGTAAAAGACCGCAATGATCAAGATGGCCGTGAGTCAGAATAACGCTGTCGATTTTATCGGCCGAAATGCCAAAGTTTCTGTTTTTACGATCCGCTTCCGCTCTGGAACCCTGAAAAGCTCCGCAATCGATCAAATAACTTTGCCCGTCAATCTCAAGCACATGCTTGGAACCTGTTACCTCTTCGGCTGCGCCGAGGGATTGAAATACTGCTTTCATAAGGGAATTGTATCATAAAAAACCGATTATGTCATCAATATTTTTAATAATTTTACACTATTAATTTTTTGAGTAATAATTTATAATGTAAATATAGTATGAAAAAGGTATTTGTTGTTCTTTTCCTATTAATAAATATAACATTTTCTTTTGCGCAGGAAAGCGAACCTGACGCCTCTGAAACTGTTCCCGTTGAAACTGTTCCTATTGAAACCGTTTCCGCTGAAGATGTTTCCACAGAAACTGTTTCTACCGAGGCTGTTTCCGCAGAAAAAAAAGCAGAAGAAAAAGTTACAGAAAAAGAAGTTGTAACGCCGAAGTCGCAGGTTTTGCCTGATACTGCGCAAAAACCTAAAAAAGAACTGCATTTTATATACAGGCTGGGAATAGCGCTCGCGATAGTTGCCGCGCAGATTTTATTTATTTGGTTAATCTGGTTTTTGTTTAAGCGTCTGGATAAAAAGATTGAAGAGGCTGAAAGCGAAAAAATAAAAGCTTTATATATCAATAAATTCAGAGTTCTTACGGCAAGGCACGTTGTTCAGGCAATACAAGGTTTTTTCAAATTGATAAAATACCTAATCACCGCAATTCTGCTTTTTCTTACAATACCGATTATTTTCAGTTTGTTCTCCGCTACAAAAAATATTGCGATGAAATTATTCGGTTATATATTAAGTCCAATAAAAAAAATCCTTATAGGCGCGGTTGAATACATCCCAAATCTTTTTACAATTATAATAATAGTTATAATTACCCGTTATGTGCTAAAAGCACTTAAATATTTCGCGTTTCAGATAGAAAAAGGCAAACTGAAGCTTCCCGGATTTTTTCCGGATTGGGCCGCGCCTACATTAAGAATTGCACAGGTTCTTCTGTGGGCGTTTACCATTGCGGTTATTTATCCTTACTTGCCGGGTTCCGATTCAAAGGCTTTTCAGGGAGTTTCGGTTTTTATAGGTATTATTTTTTCAATTGGATCAACAAGCGCCATTGGAAATCTTGTCGCGGGGCTTGTAATTACATATATGCGTCCCTTTAAATTAGGCGACCGTGTTCAAATTAAAGAGATAACAGGTTTTGTCGTGGAAAAAAATCTTATGGTAGTGCGGTTAAAAACGCATAAAAATGAGTATGTTACGTTTCCCAATGTGATTATTTTAGGATCAAATATTATTAATTACAATACGTCGTCCGATGAAGATGAAGAAGGGTTAATTCTTTACTCGGAGGTTACATTTGGCTACGCGACTCCCTGGCAGACGATACATGACATATTAATAAAAGCCGCGCTTAATACGGAGTATATTCAGAAAAATCCAAAGCCTTTTGTGCTTCAAACTAAATTAGATGATTTTTACGCAAGTTATCAAATAAACTGTTACACGAAAGAAGTAAGCAAGATTCCGGGTATTTACGCGGCTCTTTACGCGAATATCCAAACCGGTTTTCAGGAAGCCGGACTTGATATGACTGCGGCGCATTATAGGGTTATTACTACAAAGAATAATTAAAGGTTTAATTATCCTTTACGCTCCGGTTATGGTTATAGTTATACTTATACTTGTATTTCGAGTATTTTTATGTTATAATAGATGTATGAATAAATGCTTAAAAACTCTGCTTTTTTCGTTATTTTTGCTGATATTCGCCGCCTGTCAGAGCCATAAAATACAAAAACCGCAGGAACCCGAGGGCGGGGAATTTGCGGAAATGCGCCCCGGAAACCGCAATCTTGACGAACTTACAGCCGCGTTTTCAAGTCAGGAAATGGAGCTTGATTTTCGTAAATCAATATTTACGGGAGAAGCGCAGGTTTTTACGGCAATATACGAAGGGCTTTTTTCCTACCACCCGCTTTCTTTGGAACCGGTTCCGGCGTTAGCTGAAAGATGGTCGCTTTCCGAAGACAAGATGCAGTGGACTTTTACATTGCGCCGTAACGCGCGTTTTTCCAACGGCGATCCCATAAGGGCGGAAGATTTCCGTGCCGCGTGGATTTCTGTTCTTGATCCCGGTTTTGAATACCCTTATTCAAGTTTTTTCGACGTTATTGAAGGCGCAAGGGATTACCGTAACGGTATTTTAAAAGATTCGAGTAAAGTAGGCATAGAGGCTGTTGATCAAAGAACCCTTGTCGTAAAACTCAGTTCTCCCGCGTCTTTTTTTCCGGCAATGTTATGCCATCATTCATTCAGCCCGATTCATCCTTCCATGTTAAATAAAGCTGATTGGTCTCCTTATAAGGCCGGAAAAAACTGGACTCCACCCGTTTCCAACGGGCCGTTTCAAATCATTTCTATGAATACTGAAAGCATTGTTATGCAAAAATCAGAACAGTATTGGGATTCTAAGCGCGTAGCGCTGAATAAACTTATTATTAAGTTTACGGAAAACGCTAATCAGGCAACGCATCTTTGGAATTCGGGAGAGGCGCGCTGGATTGCCGGTGATGTTGACATAGATTCGCTGACGGATCGTTCCGGGATTCAGGTGAACGTGATGTTTGCCACGCATTATTTTTATATCCGTAGCGCCGAAAAACCTTGGGACGATTACAAAGTACGCAGGGCAATGACCCTTGTGCTTCCATGGGAAGAAATACGCGGTAATTATATTCTTCCGGCTGAAACGTTGATTTTTCCGGTTGCAGGGTATCCTGAAGTTAAAGGAATATCAGAAACCAATTACGAAGAAGCTTTAAGTTTAATGGAAGAAGCCGGATATAAAAACGGCGAGGGAACGCCCGTTCTTGTTATTCGCATAACGCCATCACGTGATGCTGAGCGAGTCGGTTCTTTAATGGCTAACGCATGGAAAGAAAAATTGGGTTTGAACGTGCGGGTAGAGGTAATTCCTTATAACAGGTATTTTCAATCCATGAAGGAAAGCGGGTACACGGTCGGCTCAATAACATGGATTGGGGATTTTGCCGATCCTTACGCTTTCTTGCAGATGTTCAGGCGTGATTCAAATTTAAATGACGCGCGTTTGGATGACGCTGATTATGAAGCGTTAATTGAACAATCCATGCTGGAAGAGGGGAAAACGCGTTTGAAAACTTTATCTAATGCGGAAAAACTTTTATTGGACAGGGGTGTAGTACTGCCTATATGTTTCAATCCCGCTATAAATATTATTGATACCGGCGAGTTGGACGGATGGTATCCTAACGCGATGGACATTCACCCGTTTAAATATATGGCTTTTAAGGCTTTCCGCCCCCTGCCTGGCGTCGCTCTTATAAAATGATAAAAACCGGTCTTGGATACGACATTCACCGCTTAAAAAAAGGGCGGCGCTTTCTTCTTGGCGGCGTTGAAATTCCTTTTTCAAAAGGGGAAGATGGCCACTCAGACGGAGACGTGCTTGCCCATGCGGTATGCGACGCACTTCTTGGCGCCGCCGCTCTTGGCGACATTGGCGAATTATTTCCGCCTTCCGATCTAACGTATAAAGACGCCGATTCCATGAAACTTTTACATTATGTTTTTAAGCGCGTAAAAAAATCAGGCTGGAAACTAGTCAACCTTGATTGCGTAATAATCTGCGAAAAACCAAAAGTGCTTCCCTTCCGTGACGTTATCCGAAACTCGCTTTCTAAAACTCTGGAAGCCCCCCTTGATTGCGTCTTTGTTAAAGGAAAAACAGCGGAAGGCTTGGGTTCCGTAGGTAAAGGCAAGGCAGTCGAAGTCTTGGCCCAATGCCTGCTTGAGAAAATTTAATGAGCGGCTCGAAACCAAAATGGGAAGAAATTTTTTCCACCCTTGAAAAATGGCGCGAAGAAATTATTACCGTAAAAGGAGCGGAAGATCCTTCCGTAACAACCGTAGCGGAGCAGTATCGCCGCGATCCGTGGGCTGTGCTTGTTTCTACCATTTTGAGTTTGCGTACTAAAGACGAAGTAACCCTTGCCGCGTCAAAGCGGCTTCTTGAAAAAGCCGGCAATCCCAATGCGTTAAGCGCGATAAAAGAAGAAAAACTCGCAAAATTGATCTATCCTGTCGGATTTTACCGTAATAAAGCGTCTTCGCTGAAGAAAATTGCTTCTATTTTGATTGCGCAATATGGCGGCGAAGTGCCTTCGTCAATGGAAGCGTTGCTTGCTCTTCCCGGGGTAGGCAGAAAAACAGCCAATCTTGTGCTTACGGAGGCTTTTGATCTTGACGGCTTGTGCGTGGATATTCATGTTCACCGTATTTCCAACCGATGCGGCTGGTTAAAAAGCAAGAATCCTGAAGAAACAGAAATGACATTAAGAGAAATTTTACCGCGCCGGTATTGGAAGCGTATTAATTATTTACTTGTTCTTTACGGACAGAAACTATGCCGCCCTGTAAGTCCATTTTGCTCACAATGCGTAATAAAAAAACATTGTTCGCGTAACGATGTGGGTAAGTCAAGATAAAATGAAACAACAGGAATGAAAAACTAAAGATTTCTCATTCCTTGTTGTTCATTTTTTACCGGCTTTTGAAATACCCTTAAGCGCTTTTATTAATGTTTTGTTATTAGCCGCTTTTTTAAGATCGTAATCCATCTGCGCTAACAGCCAAAATTCCGGCTTTGTGCCGAAATATTTCGCAAGCCTTACGGCGATGGATGTTGTTATTCTGCTCTTGTCAAGGCTGATAAGCCTTAATGCAGTCTGACTGCATTTAATATCTTTTGAAACTCTGTTGCAATTTAATTTGTGCTTATCAATAAGATCCAAGAGCAATGTTCCCGGTGATTGTTTAGTTTTTGCCATCATAACTCCTCTAGTTTAAATATAATATAAATATAAAATATAGTCGAGTACTTTTTAATAATTTTTAATAATTTTTTCTTTTTTCCAAACTGCCTTTTTATTAGTTTTTCCCATAAAAAGTATATGTTCATTTATTCCCGCTGATTCAAGCGTGTTTAACGCAATATCATAATTTCCAATAATATCATTCGCACAGTGAGCGTCTGCAGTAATTATTACAGGGACATTATATTTTTTGATAATTTTAAGAAAAGCAAGTGAAGGATAAGTTTCTTGTATTTTATTCCGATTTATTCCGCCTGTGTTTATTTCAAAAACTAATCCGGCTTCAGCCGCCAGACGCGCAATTTCATTTTGTCTTTTAGCTTCTTCTTCATACTGCCATAAATTTTTTCCAAAAGTATTTTTTTTAATCAAATCGGCGTGTCCGATTATATCAAAGCCCCCGCCGCGAATCATTTCAACGACCGCGTCATAATAAGCATTCATTAATTTTTGAGCGTCGCCGTAAAATCCTTCGTTAAGCCCTTTTTCAAATTCTTCCTGTGAGCCGTCAACTGTAAACGACCGTGTTCCGTTTTCAGGAAAAAGATAATGTACGCTGCCTATTATATAATCAAGATTTAATTTGATTATATCGCTGTCCAGAGGAGAACGCTTTCCCCTGATATAATCCACTTCTAAACCCAGAAAGACATTTAACTTTCCGCGCCAGTTTTCCTTTGCCACAATAACTTGTGAGGCGTATTCTTCGACAAGAGTACTTTTCATGTTCCAGTCGGTATAAAATCCAAGCTGTTTGTCAACTGGAGCGTGAGAACTGAATCCGATTGCGAAAAGAGATTTTTCATAAGCGGCGCGGCACATTGTTTCTATGTCGTCTTTTCCGTCACAAAAATTAGTATGCGTGTGCATACTGGAAAACAGCGGTTGTGCTGTCATTTTGCCTCCAAAAGTATTTTATAAAGCGCTTATCATCGCGCCGCTTTTTTCATCATATTGTCCTGTTACCGCAAGTTTTACAATACTGCCCGAAACCGCGTTATCAATATGGTCTCTTTCTCCGGTAACCAAAACAAGCCCGCGCTCACAGCAGGCATAGCGTCCAAAACGGTTATATGGCAGTGGGAAAGCATCGGAAATAATTCGCGCTTCTCCTGTTTTTGCCGCAAGTAAGCCTGTCAATAAATAGCTGAAAACCAGCCTATCTTTGGGAAGTTTTGCGGCGGCTGATAGTTTGCGAAGCTCCTTCGGCGCGTCCGCAGTTTCATAAGCAAAGTGGCACCATCGTTTTTTTGTGTCGATCCAATTCCGTCCTTTGATCATTTTTGTCGCGCCGCCTGATAGGGGGCAGGCGCCGATGTGCGTACATGGCGAAGAAGGGGGATGCCCCAATTCCATAAGCGCGTCCCTCAGAAAAGAAATAAATTTTCCCGATTGGGGGACTCCCGGCTCCACAGTCAAAATAGGGGCGTTTTTTGCCGCTTCATTACACAATGTTTTTGCAGCGTTTTTTGCCGTTTGCCGCAACCCTTCCGTATCATTGTGAGACAAGTTTTCATAAATTTCATTAAACATATTTATAGCGCAAACAAGGGAGGCGGGCTTTCTTTTTTTTGCGCCTTTTACCTGCCTTATATCCACATCTTCCTTAATCAGATTTATTTTCCATGAGACATTTTTACAGCCTGAATCTTCACACAAAGCGAGAAAAAACTTTTTTCCGGCGTCAAGAGCGGGACCGCTTCGGTCTATGCAGTTGAACTCAAGCGGCAGGTTATGAAGATCGGGACGCGAGATCCAAAGTGCCGATGTTAAGGTTAACGGGCCGCAGCCTAAATCTGTGATTATGCCGCCTGCCTGCAAATTTATTTTTAAGGTTGGCAATAAGAGGCAGAGACGGTAGAGATTCCACGGTAGGAAATAATGCAGATAAGCGGAGAGAAAATTAGGACGCGTCAGATAGGAGAGTGATCTGCTCCCTCGGTTGTTTGTAAGGAGACGTGAAAGTTCCGCTATATCAGACGGCAGTTTGCCTTTGAAACGTCCCGGGATGGGGAATGTTTTTTCTATTAAAGAGGGAATTGTCTCAAGCATTTTTACGTTATCTGATAACTGTTGATACCGGGACTATTTCGTACCCTGAACGGATCAACGCGTCAAGAAGCGCCTCTATCCGCTGAAACAGATATTCGTCTCTGCCGCCGGGAAGCAGTCCAAGCCGTATGGGAATAATTGCGCCGGGTTCCCTTTTTTGAATAATTTGTTCAATCATTTCCGCAGGCGGGATTTGCCGCAGATTTAGCCTTAGCGCGTCCTCCCTTGACATCCAGTCTCCGGGATCGATGTTTCTGTTAACGGTAATGTATCCTGCGGCAACGGCGGCTGAATCTACGGTATTTGAGGTGCGATAGAACGGGGGATGCCAAAGGGTAGAGAGTTCTTTTCCTGTGGCTTTGTTGAATTCATCTTCATTACGCGCAAGCCCGCGAACAATAAATTCATTGGTAATGCGGTAGCGCGTATCCGACAGATCAATCGGAGTGTAAAAAAGCGAGGCTGTTTCATGTCCGGCTTTGACGATAGCAGTCGCCGCCTGGGGGCTTCTGCGTATAAATTCGCCGTTTAAAAAGAATGTTGCTCTTATTTTTAACCGGCTTAACGCTGCTAACACCTGTGATAACCCCGTATCATCATCATAAAGATCAAAACAAACGGCGATGGGCATAGTGCGCCCAAGCGTGTACGATTTATTTACCGTATAACTTGATAAAAGAGATGAAGTGCCTGTAGCCTGCATATTGCGTATCATAGGAATATTAACATAATGTCCTGAAGCCTGAGGCTCAAGAAAAACGCGGTAATGATCCGAATACAAAATTGGCGGCCTTATTTGCGTATTTGCAGCGAGTGTCCATGCGTTTCTTCCGTCGCTTGAGAACCAATCATTTCCTATTTTTATGGCAATTTGCGATAAGTTTCCCGAACCTTGTACAAAACCAAATTCATCCGCCGATGAAAGACAAATTCTTCTGCGCGGGAAGGAAGAGCTTGAAATATTTATTTCTTCTATAAACCTTGAATTTCCGGCAAGTAATTGCCTGTCATTGATCCACGCGCAGGAAAAAACAGAGCTGTTATTCAATCTTTGAATCATCCGCCAATTTACGTAATCCCAGAGTTCAAGCCCGTTTTCGCCCCAGAATACCGCTTTTGTTCCGTCCGGCGACAAAGCGCAATTTGACGCTAACGGAAAACTTCTGTTTGGGAGTAAATTAATCACGCTTCCTTTAACTTCAAAACGTAAAACAAATGTTTCGCCTTGTACGTTATAAATTACTGTAAGATTGCCTGAAGTTATGCCTCCCGAACGCGCCGGACTGCCCACTTTGCGCTCCTGTGCGACAGCTGGCCAGAGAACATTAAAGTTGTCAGTTCCGTTGGGGGTAAGCGCATGAGGAAGAATTGCCGCTTGTGAGGCGGCGGTCTGCGAACCAGCGGCGCTTAGTTGATTTTCACCCAACAAAAAGAAAAATAGGCCTTTGCCGCCCTTATTTATTAAAATTGAACCTGAATCCGGCGATATCCAATAACGGTCAAAACCTGAATTAAATTCCAGAGGAAGAACGGCGGCAACAGCGCCAATGGAAAGAAAATCTCCGTAAATTGTACGCGTAAACAGTTCCGGGTTTGTTACGCGATATAATGTGTTTCCTGTCATGTAATAGAAAAAGCCCTGTTGATCCCATAACACCGATTCAATTCCGCCTGATCCAATCATTCTAAAGCGCTCGTCTACCAGTACTGACAAATCACTTAAAATAGGAAAGTAATACAGCCTGCCGCCCTTTGAGTAAACAAATAACCGCGAGTCGGGACTCCATTTTACGGGGAATCCCGCGTTAGGCAATTCTATCTTTTCGCTGACAACTTTCTTTGCGCCGCTTGATAGGTCAACCATAATTAAATCCCCGTAGCCGGGACTTACAGGCTCTATGATTATTATCCAGCGTCCGTCTGCGGAAGCGGCTAAATCCTGAAGCCTGCCTTTTAGCGGCGTATTGCCCGAGACAAAAGACGGATATACGGGGAGCGGAGTTGGAAGCCCTCCCGATACGGGAATACTTGCAGCTCCCAATCTGTTCAACGCGATAATTGTTCTTCCGTTATTAACCAGATACAGTTTTTCAGGATGCATTGTAAGCTGCTGCATGGACAGATCGCCTAGCTTTGCAATAAATACGGCATATTGTCCCTCAAAGTCCGCCCTGAATAAAAGCTTGTCATCATTTGAGACAGTCAGCCTGCTGAAATTAACTGCGGAAAGTTGAAAAAAAGGCATTAGTGAAACGATAAAGAAAAAAAAGATTTTGTATGCTCTGTAAGCGCGTTTTATCATTCTATCTATTTCTCTTCGCGACTGCCTACGGCAGTCGCACTACTGCCTATGGCAGTCGCACTACGGCAGTCGCACGGTTGCCGTGTTTTGGAAAAAAGAAAATCATCCAGTTCATGTTCCAATTCACAGAGTTGAGCTTTCATTTCCCGGATGCGCCGGATTGAGTATTTAATCTGTTGATCTAACAGTCCTTTACACGCTTTGTCTACCACATCGCTAAAAACGTATAAACCGGCTTCCGGAATTTTTTGCTGCCCGGGCGAATATTCACCACCGGTTACAGCCGCAGATTTTTCACCAAGTATCATACGTTAATTGTAGTATATTTTAGCGGAAAATTTCCACACCTTCTTTTGAAGGAATTTCAACGGCTTGAGCGGTCTCGAAAGCGCGGATAAACGTAAAAATTGCCAAAAACGCCAAAAGTATCAATATTAATTTTTTCATTGTACCTCACATTTTCTTGGAACCTCTAAAAACCTAACCGAGGTTTTTAGAGGTTCCCTTAATTTAACAAATCCAAAGGATTGACCAATTTATTGTTCTTGTCATATATTCCAAAATGCAGATGGGGTCCGGTACTATGGCCTGTATTGCCCGATTCCGCTATTTTTCGACCCCTTGTCACCTTGTCCCCCTTATTTACGGAAAAAGCGTTTAAATGGGCATACATAGTCTTGTAGCCGTTGCTGTGGCTTATTATGATGTGTTTTCCGTAAAGCCAATTTTCGCCTGTAAAGGAAACAACACCATCCAGGGAAGCCAGAACAGGCGTGCCTGTATTTGCCCTTAAATCAATGCCGGAATGGAAACTTAATGAGCCGTTTATCGGGTCTTTACGCATTCCATAATAGCTTGTGATATTTTTCCTGATGTCTTTTCTGTTAATCGGGTACATAAATGTCTCGCCTAAACTCATTCTAAGATCGATGTCATTCATCCTCGCGCCGGGGATAAAAAGAGTGTCTCCCGCTCTAATCTTATCGCTTTTTATGTCATTTACATCCAAAATTACTTCCAAAGGCACTTTAAAAGATGCTGAAATCTTTTTAAGATTGTCTCCTTTTTGGATTTGGTACGGAATACCGTCGATATTTGGGATTTTTAAGACTGTCCCTTCCGGGAGTTTTCTGGCATTGGTAATATTATTTGACGCTATAATTGCGTCCATAGAAACATTGAATTTTTTGGCTATTGTTGAAACGGAATCGCCTTTTTTTACCTTGTACTTCTGCCATTCAAAAGTGACAAGAGAACCGTGCGGATTATCAACCTGTGTATTTGTTTTTGCGTTTTCACCGGAAACCTCATCGCTTGCCAGCTGGCTCAACTTGTCAATAATGTCGGTAATT
>NZ_BDHF01000026.1:0-25595 GCF_054786115.1 Treponema sp. R80B11-R83G3
CTTTTAAACAGTTTAAATACTCATTTTTTCATAAAAACGCCAAGTTTCCACATGTGCGGGAACAACGGCTTTTTATATAAAATTAAGGAGGGTGTTATGAAAAACACAAAAAAACGACAATTTGCAGAAAGGATGGTGATTATCGCAATAACAGCGATAATTGGTTTATCAATGGTGGCGCGGCAATAATGGCTGATAGCATTACCATTACAGGCGACAGAAACATCATATTAACAGGCGGAGACGGCGGTTCCGGCGGACGCGGTGGAGATCTGGGAATATCTGTGAAAGCAACCAGCGGCGGGAAAGGTGGAAACGGCGGCGTGGCAATAGACGCTAACAGTATAGCCAATAATTTAACTGGAATAGTTTATGCCCTTAGAAGCTCAGGCGGAAACGGCGGTTCAATATGGCGTGGTTCATCAGGTCTTGCATCTGGTGGAAGCAGTGGAGCTAAAGGCGCATCAGGCGCGCAATTTACGTCTACGCCAAACCCTCTTGGCATAATCCGCGATCAGTTATAGTAGGCGCAAACGTACCGGTTTTCGGTACAGGTTTAAAAAACGTAGGGTGTGTCCGTATGGGCGCATACCGGCTTTTTATATCATAATAAGGAGTGAATTATGAAAAAAACAATAAAATGGCAATTTATTAATAAAATAGCCATTATTGTTACGATTATGACAATGTTAGTTTTAACATTGACGGCTTGCAAAGAGACTGAGACTCATCATATTGATACAATTAATATATCTGCCATACAGGGCGTTAACGTCGTTTATGGAAACGCTCCTGTTTCAACTATTACCGAAAATGGGCAATATAGCGGAACAGTAACATGGTCGCCAAATCATGAAAGATTTACCGCCGCGCAGTATACGGCAACCATTACATTAACGCCGAAACAAGGTTACACCTTGCAAGGGGTAGCGGCTAACTTTTTCACGCTTGAGGGGGCAACATCGGTTAATAATGCCGCCAATTCCAGTATTATTACGGCGGTGTTTCCGGCGTTTCTTGAAATTGATATGGTACAAATACCCGGCGGCAGTTTCCAGATGGGAAGTAATGACGACAACACTGAACAACCTGTACATACGGTAACGCTGAGCGGTTTTCAGATGGGGAAGTATGAGGTAACGCAGGAGCAGTGGACGGCGGTGATGGGGAGCAATCCTAGTTACTTTACATCTTCACCCGCGTCCGGGGAAGAACAGGGCAAGCGGCCTGTGGAAAATGTAAGCTGGTATAATGCGCTAGTATTCTGCAATAAGTTGAGCATGATGGAAGAGTTAAGCCCGGCGTATAGAATATCGGGGAGTACTGATCCTGCAAACTGGGGGAGCGTGCCTACCAGTAATAATAACTCGACATGGGACGCTGTACAAATAGTAGCCGGTTCCAACGGTTATCGGTTGCCAACTGAGGCGCAGTGGGAATATGCGGCAAAAGGCGGGAACGGCTCGCCGGGGAATTACACGTATTCGGGGAGCGACACTGCAGGCGATGTGGCGTGGTACGGTGATAACAGCAGTAGTAAAACCCATGAAGTAGGGAAGAAAGTTCCCAATGGTTTGGGATTGTACGACATGAGCGGGAACGTATGGGAGTGGTGCTGGGACTATTATGTAAGTTATTCGAGCGGGGCGCAGACCGATCCTTTGGGCGCGTCCTCGGGGAATCTCCGTGTGGAGCGCGGCGGGAGTTGGCACAATTCGGCGGAGAGCGTTCGTTCCAGTTCTCGGTACTACTACTACCCCAGCAGCAGGTACCACGCCCTCGGCTTCCGGCTGGTGCGCCCCTGAGTTCTGCCCGCAACGTGATAAAAAGCCTACGGCTTTTTATCTTAGCGAAATGCCCAAGCCGTAGCGACCTGAAAGGGAGCGGAGGCGTGGGCATTGAGCTTGCGTTGCGGGGAAAGCGGACGTTTCTTTTATCAACTAATCACCGGTTGCCTAGTAATTTAATGCGGGTAAAAACATAATCCAGCTTGTTGTAATTTAAAACGGCCTTGTGATACGGTCTTGAGGGGATATTTTCAATGTCGTAATCACCGCGCGTAACGAATTTTTTGCTTTTTCCTTCGGTGAACCAGTACACAAGGGAGATGTCTTTGTTTGTCATTTCTATGGCTGTCAAACCTTTTTTGCCAACGGCGCAGCCGGAGTTAAACAGGCATGGAACGGGAAGTTCGTCTCCGTAGAGGCTTTGGCGCAGAACGTCTCTGCGTTCTTTTTGTTTTAATTTGCTTAATTCTTTACGCAGGGCGGTAACTTCGTTTTCTATGCGGTTGCGGTCTTCTCCCGAGGAGGAGGGATAGTCGTAGCAGAGTCTTTCAATTTCAAATTTTATGTAGTCAAAACGCCCCAATGATTCAAAGAGGGCGCGGTGGGTATGCCCGATTATTGACAGGCAGTTATTTTTTAATGAAAAAGCGTATGCCATTTTTTCTATTTGAAAACGCTTAAAAGGGCTTCTGGAGTCAGTAATATTCCTAATGCCAAAAGGCTTTAGGAAAAAACGGACGAACAATCCCAATAGCCAGTTAAATTTGACATAAAACGAGGACAACTGATGACCGTGGTACACATAAGCCGGAATAATTCCGGTTTCTATTTTTATTACATTATGGATGTGGTACGGATAGGATGTGTTTCGTAAAATTAAGAGTTTATCATCGTGGTTGCCTATGATTTTGTAGAGCCTTTTTTCACGGTCGAAAAGGTTAAATACCCTGTAAAGCCCCGCCCAATTTTCCCTTATTTCATCAAGTGAATAACGTTGCAGTTCTTCAATATCGCCGTTAAGTACCAAGAACCAGCCGTTTTTAAAATAATACTCTTCCAGAATGCATGTGAGCATTTCCCCATTATGGTAAAGATCGTCCCTTGTACCCGCTCCCATGTGCAAGTCACTGATAATCAATACTTTTCCGCCGTTAGAAATATCCAGAATGGAACTTTCCTCTATTTCGTCATTGGACAGGCGGTTAATAAACAGTCTATCGGGCATTGGGCCATCAAGGACTTGAACCTCGGACCAAGAGATTATGAGTCTCCTGCTCTAACCAACTGAGCTAATGGCCCCCGTCTTTCTTTTTTATAAAAATATGAAAAAAATGTCAAGAGTGTGTTTTCTTGCTTTTTTTCACTAAAGGGAAGATACTATTTAAATACGCAAAGGAGACAGAAAAATGAAAATTCCAAAAAGGCTTAAATTTTTTTATGTATTGTTTTTTTCTATTATTTGTATAGGCCTGACGTATACGGCTTGTAAAAAAACGGAAAAATCTTCCGATACGCAGGAGTCCGAAAGCGTATCAGTAACTTCGGATTTATCTTATGATGACGGCTCTTCAAATAATTCTGATGATGCTGACTTGACCCCATACAAATTTGAACGGACGCAGGTACTGAATAAAATTGCTCCGATAGAGGAGAAACCTTTAAGTCTGCCGTTCAGTACAACCGCGCATAGCAAATATCTGGGCGACGCGGTGGCGTTTAAAAATCTCCCCGATGGAGGCGTTCCCAGCGGTAATACTGCGGTTGTGGGAAGCGATCTTTGTCTTTTTTATCCTGTAACAAGTATTTCTTTAATGGAAGATTTAGGAAAATTACCCAAGGGTGAAAATATTCCATTTGCGACCATTATCCAGCTTGGAGACAAATTTGTGTGTAAAAATTCGGAATATAATGATTTGTATAAGTTAGAAGACAATTATAACTATTTTTACAAGACGACGTGGCAGGGAAAACAGGGCATTGTATTCGGATCGGATCTGTACGGTATTGGCACTTCCAACGAAGATAACAGGATGAACGCCCTCCTTTATAAAGACAACGGATATTTCAACGCTTTTTATCCAGTTACCGGATACGACGCTATAAAAACGGATATTCAAAAAGAGCTGGAAACAAACGGTCTTGCCTTTCAGGAAGTAAAACAGTCGGAATATCAATTAAGCGTTGAAAAGCCGGACGATATGATTAGCCTTTACATGGAAAGAGGCATGTTTACTCCAGTTTTTATTACAACCGATTTGGCCGCCCATGCGAACCACCTTGTGTTTGACAAGCTCCTTCAGTATTGTGAGGAAGAAATTTTTTTCCCCCAACTGGTTACAGTGATAAATAAATATATTGAAATCATTAAGCAGAAAAAGGGGCAAATCCCTGACGCTGTGTACAATACAAGTATGCTTTATTTTCAGACGGCGCAAGCCCTGCTGGCTTTGGCCCCCCAAAAAATGGTGAAGAATGATTATGGGAAAACCATTGTGTACAAAGATGTTGACGCGGCTAAGGTCCTTAGTAATTATCCGCAGCAGGTAGTCAACGATATTGCACAAATGAATAACGCTTCGGGATTTGGACAATCGGCCGTTTTCCCCGGCGTGAAAGAAGATTATTCCCAATACAAAGTAAGGGGACACTATACAAAAAACGGAGTGCTTGGCGCGTACTTCCGCGCCCTTATGTGGTTCGGCAGAATTAATTTTAACCTTGGCGGCGATACCGGCGACGCGAAAGAAGCCGCGAAAAAACTCGCTCCCGTGGCTCTTTTTATTACCGACATAACGGAAAATTCCCCTGAAATAAAAAAGCTCTGGCAGTCCCTTTTTGATCCCATTACGGAAATTATAGGCGCGTCTGATGATATTAGTTTTTATGAACTCGCGCCTCTTTGGAACAAAATCAAGGGTGCGAATTTTATGCAGTGGTACAATGATTCCGCGAAACTTGAAACTTTTATTTCAAAAGATTATAAAGAACTTCACGCTCCGGCGATTTCAGGCTCTTCCTTATTTAAGGGCGTTTATGACGGCGGGAGTGCCCCTGAAGACCGCCTTGCTCCGATAGGATGGCGGCTGTTCGGCCAGCGTTATACCATGGACAGTGAAATACATCATTTTGCCTCCCCGCCACGGCTTATTGGCCGTAACATGGTCAGCGGGCTTGATATTATGAAAGTCTTTGGATCAAAAACAGCAGATCAGCTTTTAAGAAGCGATTATTCAAAGTACGACGGATTGGAAAAAACATTAAATTCGTTACAACAAAATATGACGAATTTAAAAGACGATTATTGGTTTTCGACATATTATACAAATATATTGTATCAGGTAAGAACTCTGGCGCTTTTTGAAAACGGAGCGGGTTTTTATTTTACGGAAAAACCCGGTTGGAATTTAAAGGCGATGAATTCGGCGCATGGAACATGGGCGGAACTAAGGCATGATACGATTCTTTATGCAAAACAAAGTTACGCTGAAAACGCGGGCGGCGGCGACTGGGAGCCGACTTTCAGGACTAAACCTCTTCCTGAGCCTGTCCATTATATTGAGCCTAATGTTCCGTTCTGGATTACTTCCGCTATAGGGATTCAAAAGTTGTATAAGATACTGGAAAAATACGATTTTCTTGACGGTGAGGCAGCCCAAGTTTTGGCAAGCTTACATTCTTTATTTGTAAAGGCTGCGGAAATTTCCAGACTGGAAGCTGATGACCAAGATGTGCCAGCGGTTGATCTTGCATGGATCGAAACTATTCCCGGCAATCTGTCCCGTCTTGTGATAGCCCTGTCAGGCGGAAGCGGATATATAGAAAATACGGATTCGTTGCGTATGGCGCTGGTGGCAGATGTATTTACCAATGCGGAATCCATGTTAGTTTTGGAAACTGCGGTGGGTATCCCGTACCGCCTTTATATCCCGCTGAATGACAAACAAGGCGGAAAGCGGATAGCGATTGGTTACGGTTTCAGTTATTACGAATTCACCCAGTCCATGTCGAATAGGCTTAATAACGATCAATGGAAAGCCGTGGTGTACGGCGCGAATCCTGACATGAAAAAGTACCTTCCCTCATGGATGCAGGGAAAAGTTAAACCGGCGAAATAAAATTTGTTGGTTAAGCGCGTAATTATTCTTATTTTTCTTGTTTTTTCTTTTTCTTGTAACAGGAATGATAGGGAATCCAGCGCAGTCAAAGAAGCGCCTCTGTACCATACATGGCATTCTCTAAAGGAAAGGGAATATGGAGAGCCGGTTAATCCTCCGCCATGTGAAATTCCACCGCCGGAATTTTTTCCATGGGCGGGCATTGTAAGCCATCACCTTCTTGCCCATGATTATATTGATTCATGGTTTTCGCGTCTTGCGAAAATGAGGAAGGTGCGCTGTTTTTATATCCTATGCCCGTCTCATTGGGGGCTTTCAACGGAGCCGTACTCATTAACCAACGGTTCATGGGCAAGCGGTTTTGGCTTTGTTCACTCGGACAAGAAAAGCGTCCGCAAGCTGGAGGAATCGCTGAAAGTCGGCTTGGACAGAAGGGTATTCGAGGTTGAGCACGGAGCGTCAACATTAATGCCGTATATTAAAAAATATTTTCCAAAAGCGTTGGCAGTTGTTATTGCCTACAATGGCGAACCTCCGGTGAATGTTCCAAAGAGTACAAAGCTTGCGGACGCTCTGGAAAGTTTTTTTGACAAAAAGGGAAAGCGTGAAAATTTTTTATTAATATCGACCGACTTTTCACATCACGGCAATTTGGAACTGACGGAAAAAAGAGACAGCTATTCGTTACGGTATTTAGAAAATCCTGCGGCTAATTCTTGGTTTACGGTCGGCTGCGATAACAGGCCAGGAATTTTCGTTCTTGACCGTCTTGGAAAAACCAATCTTGAATCTTTCATACTCTACCACACCAACTCATGGGAAATCTCCAATGAGTGGGAGCATGACATTACCAGTTATTTTTTTGCCTATTTCGGGGATAATTAGCAATGAGCAATTAACAATTAGCAATTAACAATTAGCAATGAGCAATTAGCAAAGTTAGCAAGCATAGCGGTTTGTAAGAAGCTGCGCTCACAAACAACGAAATTGCTCATTGCTCATTGCTCATTGCTCACTGCTCATTGCTAACGGTTCTATAATCCAAATTGCCGCGCTTCTTCGCCATACCAAGTTTTTATTTTCTTTCCATGCGTTTTTATCCAAACCGGCTTTTATGCAGATTTTTTCCAGAAAGTCTTTTTTTGTGTAGTGTCTTTGCGCGGCAAGCGATGCCTGAAGGATTGTGTTTTCAGTACCGTCTGCCAGCCAAAGATTGTGGCTGCCGGGAATAAAGTCTTCAGGCGTGGGCATATCTTTCCATTCGCCAAAGATAAGCAGTTCTACTAATGTATCCCCAGCCTCTTCGGGGCGAAGTGGCTCATAACGGGGGTCTCTTAGAGCCTGTGCGGCGCAGAATGCGGCGAAGAGGTTCATATCACCTGAATTTTTATACCATGCGAGACAACCTCGGTCTTTTCCTTTAACAATAAGACGGACTGCCAAGCCGTCGTTTGCGCCGAGCGGAGGCAAAACAGGCATTTGCCCGTCATTCCAAACGTGGAAAATACTCTCTCTGGCAGATTGGAGAATCTCTTTCAGCCTGTCCGTATCATAGGATTCACAGAGTTTTGCATTTATTTGTATTTCTTTATTGGATGGGCTGCAGGAAATGAGCAAAATTAATGCTATAAAAAAAAATAAACCACATTTGTTCATGGAAGAATAGTATATAGCGATTTTGGGAAAAAAACACGAATTACTTTCATTGTTTATCAATATTGATTATAATTGAAATATGTGGAACCCTGTTGCGCCTATTAAAAAAACATTATATAGATTGGGTTTTTTTGCGAAAACCCTCAAAGGGGCCGGTTATTTTATCCGTCATTCACAGGCTTCATTTAAAGTTCTTATCATGCAGATTCTCTTTACATTCGTATACGCGTTGGGAATTACAACCCTGCTGGCCCTGGCAATCGGCGCGGCTGTTAATATTATAGGAGTGCCTTTTCTCACTATGATAAACCAGCAGCAGCTTATTTATTCGCTATTAATTATAATTATTACAAGGGAATTAGGCCCTCTTTTAACGGCTTTTATAGTTATCGCCCGTTCTGCGACCGCTATCGCCACGGAAATAGCTGGAATGGTCATTTCACACGAAGTTGAGGCATATATTTCCGTTGGAATAGACCCTATTGAACATTTGGCGGTTCCCCGATTTTTGGGCGTTACTATTTCGCTTGTGCTGATGAACATTTATTTTTCTGTTTTTGGGCTTGCGGGTTCCTATATTGTCACACAGTTGTTCAGTTCAACCCCTATGGATTACTATTTTACAAGTTTATTGCAACATTTGAGCATTTATGACGTGATTGTTTCGATAATAAAGAGTATTGTCTTTGGAACGATAATCTCTATTTACGCTGTAATTGAAGGTTTTTCGGTTGAAAGGGCAAGTACCGAAGTTCCGGTTGCGGGTTTACGCGCTGTCGGTGGCGCTTTTGCGCTCTGTATAGTGGTAGACGTTATTATTTCAGCTTTATATTATGTCGCGTTAGGGTAATGGAAAATATTATTGAATTAGACAATATACATTTCTCTGACCATGACGGCAGGAAGATAATTCAGGGCGTTTCCATTAAATATCAGCCCGGAAAAACTACCGCTATTGTAGGGCCGTCAGGCGGCGGAAAAAGCACCGTGTTAAAACTTTCCGCAGGGCTTCTTCAGCCGAGTCACGGGGAAGTTTTGTATAAAGGGCAAAATATCGCGCTGATGAACCGAAGCGAAAACCTGGAATTCCGCAGAGAAGGGGCTTTTGTTTTTCAGGATTCAGCGCTTTGGGCAAATATGGACCTGTTTCAGATAATGGAGCTTCCGCTTAAGATACATTATCCAAAGATGACTAAACAACAGCGTAAGGATCGCATTAATGAAGTAACTGCGGAAGTTGGTTACAGGAAAGACATGGCTGTCCGTCCTTCAAAACTTTCTATGGGCGAGCAAAAATTAATAGCCTATGCGCGCGCGATGTTATGCAATCCGTCCCTCCTGTTTTTGGATGAATGGACAGAATCAATGGATGAAAGTTCAGCTAACAGGCTTGTCATGCTTGTAAGAAAAAAACAAAATGAAAACGCCACGATTTTATTTGTAAGCCATGATATGAGGGTAATTAAAGATTTAGCCGATTTTGTAATAGTAATTGCTGATGGTAAAGTGGCGATGAATACGCCGAAAGATCAAATAATAGACGATTTATCGCTTAACGATTTTGAAAAGATGGGGATAACGGCATGAAATTTTCAATAAGATTTGCGGATCAAATTGTAGGCACTCTTGTCTTACTCGCGCTTGCGATTTTGATTTTTGTAATTTTTATGTTAGGTAAAAACCAGCGCTGGTTCGAACATGACAGCAACTATAAGGCTTATTTTGCGTCCGCTTCGGGAATAAGCCCTAATATGGCGGTTCAGCACAAAGGTTTTACCATAGGCCACGTTAAAAAACTTTCACTTTCCGCCGATGATCGCGTGGAAATTGTTTTTTCCATTTTTGAAGAATATACGTACAGGGTTACCGAAGGCTCTATAGTTGAAAGAATGGAAAGCCCGATAGGACTGGGAAGTTCATTTAATTTTTATCCCGGCAAAGGCAAAGAACAGCTTCCAGAAGGAAGCGTTATTCCGACAGTAAACTCCCCGGAGGCAAAAAAGTACATATCAGATGGGTTAGCTGATATTCCAAAATCAAACGACAGCATAGGTAATATTGTGAATCAGGTTAATTCTATACTTGAAACTGTAAACCTCGCGCTTGCAGGCTCTAATGGAGAGCCAGCTCTTAAACAGATTGTCAGCAATGTGGAAGGCATTACCACAGACCTTAAAACATTACCCAAAGATATTTCTGATCAGCTAAATCCTCTGTTAGCCAATCTTAAAGATGTTACGGATAAACTTTCCGACCCGACAGGCGCCGTTATGGGCATACTTGACGGGAAAGGGCCGTTATATGAAGCCATCAATTCGCTTGCCGGCATAATTGAGAACCTCAACAAAACAAGCGCGTTTGTTCCAACACAGCTTCCTCAGATTGCCACTGCGGTAAATGAACTCAACATATTGCTTAAACAAGTTCAGGATATATTAACGTCAATAGCCAATAATCCTATTTTAAAAGGCGGCATACCTGAAAATAAAGAAACCGGCCCTGCCGGAGCGAGTCCGAGAAATCAAAAGTTTTAATTTGCGGGGGAAACAGGGATGAATAAAGTCATCAACATTTTAATTTTATCAATAATTTTTGGGTTGGTATCATGTTCAACGGCGCCAAAAAGTACCGGAGATATTAATATATTACGCAAATCCGTGGAAATAGGATTGGAGTCCGCCAATAGGGAAGTGGGACAGGGCAATTTTATTAATGCGGAGAATTTTTTAATTGAATATAAACGCATGGCGATTCTTACGGATGATTCATCGTTGATAATCAGGGTTTGCCTGTCTTACGGAAATGTTTTATTGTCTTTAGGAAAAACAAATGAAGCTTACGCGCAGTGGGACAATGCTATTGCGGAAGCCCAAAAATCGGGAAACAAAGAACTTTTATCCGTGGCAAAGATTTTTAAAGCGAGGGGAAATCTTCTTTCGCAAAAGACTGCGCCTCAATCCGTAATAGACGAAGTGAGCAAGGAAATTGTAAATATTAAAAATAATCTTTTTATAGCGTATTCCTGGCAGACAAAAGGACTTGCGCAAAGAGCTTCAGGCTCATACAATGAAGCGGAAGAATCAATAAAGAAAAGTTTGGATATTCATGAAAAAGAAAAGGCTCTTGAAAATGCTTCCTATGACTGGTATACTATTGCGTCAATACGTTCTCTGGCGGGAAATTCAAATGGAGCGTTGCAGGCTTTGGAAACGGCTATAAAACTTGACCGTCGTATTGAAAATTCTTTCGGTCTTGCCGCTAATTGGAGGGCAATTGGCGATATTTACCGTAAAATGGGGAAAAATGAAGATGCATTGGAAGCGTACAAAAGATCGAGGGCAATTTTTAAGGCAATGGGTAAAGAAGATGAAGTTGCCGATATTGACAATCGAATGAAAGGGAACTTCTAAAAACTGAAGTTTTTAGATGTTCTATAAAATTAATACTTTACAAAATGTTGGAGAAATAAATGAATAGCGTATTTATGAATACATATCACAGGCTGCCTGTAACTTTCGCAAGGGGCGAAGGTTCATGGCTTTTTGATATAGACGGAAAAAAATATCTGGATTTAAGTTCGGGAATAGCCGTAAACATTCTAGGCCATAATTATCCGCCGCTTGTACGGGCTGTTACTGAGCAGGCGGGAAAATGTTTTCATGTGTGCAATTATTTTCAATGCGATACAAGCGCGGCTTTCGCCGAGAAACTTGTGCAAGCGACGGCTCCCGCGGGAATGAAAAAAGTTTTTCTTTGCAATTCGGGAGCGGAAGCTAACGAAGGCGCGTGCAAGCTCGCGAGAAAATACTCGCTTGTAAAATACGGGCCGGGAAGGCATACGATTGTAACTTTAAAAGGGAGTTTTCACGGAAGGACTATTACGACTTTATCAGCGACCGGGCAGGAAAAATTCCACAAGGACTTTGGCCCCTTTACGGAAGGTTTTATCCATATACCGTGCGGCGATATTGAAGCGCTTGAAAAAACGCTGGATAAAAACACCGTAGCGGGGCTTTTAATTGAAGCGGTACAGGGTGAGAACGGCATAGTGCCGCAGTCGCAAGAATTTATCGCCGCCGCCGTCGATTTATGCGCGCAGAGGGACATACTTCTGATGTTTGACGAAATCCAGTGCGGGCTTGGAAGGACTGGAACCTTCCTTGCGCTTGAACAGTACAAGGACAAAAACGGCAATCCCATTAAAGCCGATATTGTAACGCTCGCGAAAGGCCTTGCGGGCGGAATTCCCGCAGGCGCCGTATTAGCCGGGGAAAAAACTTATGCCGTATTTGAAGAGGGCGATCACGGCAGCACGTTTGGCGGCAATCCCATTGCCGCGGCGGCGGGGATTGTAGTGTTAAAGACGGTAAACGATCCAGGCTTTCTTTCTGAAATAACCAGAAAGGGCGAAATACTTATGAACGCGCTTAAACAGAACCCAAAGATTAAAGAAGTACGGGGCAGGGGAATGATGTTAGGGCTTGATATTGAAAGCAGTTCATGGATATTTTTAAAAGCGGGAATAGCGAGAGCCGATTTCGCTAAACAGCAAAACGGCCTTTTACTGCTGTCCGCAGGAACAAACACTTTGCGCTTACTGCCTCCGTACACGATAACAGATAGCGAACTTGAGCAAGGCATTGAAATAATGAACGAATTACTCGCGGTTAGTTGATTCGAAAGACTTCACACACGAAACGCCTGAGGCCGTCCAAGAAATTTTAATTTTACCACGAACCACACGAACAAGAAGCGAACAAAGAGAGCAGGGGGTTTTTGTCCTAAGACTGAGCTTGAGCTTTACTATAAGATTACGGACAAAAACCCCACTGCTCACTGATCACTGCTCATTGCTCACTCCCCTTACTTATTCGGCAATCCCGGCGACGCTTTTCCGGTATCGGTTACATACCAATCATTCGCGGTGTGAGTATTTTCTTTGCCTTCGTATCTGCTGACGCTTTTAGTCGCGGATGATTTTATTGTTGAAGTGTCAACAGCGTCAAAAGGTGAAGGCAGTTGGCCATCTGCAGATTTCCATGCTCCTTTGTTATACAGGTCTTCTATAATTCCCGCGAAATGCGCCCTATTCTTGCTCCATGTTTCATCTGGCGTTTCATTTAAAATTACCGCGTCAAGAATCTCGCCATTTGCGTCCTGCAAATACACAATATCTGTTTTATGCAGCAATTTTTCAGTACCATAAACCCATAAATCACGCGCGGTGGGGTTGGAATCAGTACCTGCGGATTCAGACAGGTCTTCTCCCAATTCATTAACGCAATCGTCTTCCAAAGTACGCAGATGTAGCGTAACATATTCACCTGATTTTACGTCAATGGCTGGAAAATCATAAAAATATGGTTTTTTAGCGTCCCACATAATGTAAAGTTTCAATCCGTCCAAATTCCCCGCTGATTTAACTTTAAATTCAATATATTCCGCCCGTGAAGCCGACTTTGAATATTCCGTTCGTAATTCATTTATTTCTATTTTTGGAATCCAGTCATTAACAAATAGGGGAACTTCGACAGACAACGAATTATCCAGATTATCTTTTACATTAAGTTCAATTAAAAATTCCGTTTGCAATTCAAGGTTTTCTTTTAGAAAAACTTTTACGGGTTTTCCGTCCTGAACGCGCTCAATTTCCTGATGCGGGGTAAATGTACAGAAAACATTTTTAACCGTTGTCGTAAAATTAAAGCGTATTTCTTTTTTGGAAAACAAATTAAAGTCTTCAAATTCCGCAGGTTCAGTTTCCGTTAAATCAGATTCACTATTATCCGTCTCTTCCTGATCGGTACCCGAATAATCAATGTCGTCATCATCAGCCTCCTCCTGATCGACATCCTCCTGATCAGTATCATCTGATTCTTCTTCGTAAGAGAAATCAGGCTTGTTTTTACCCGGCTCCTTCTGATTGATGTCCGGTTTTTCCGGGACTTCCAATTCCAATTCCGGCTCCTGCTGAATGGGAATTTCATTGGAGCATCCGCAGATTGCCAACAGTAATGATAAAATCATTACCAAACTAAAAACTTGTTTCATTTTAATCTCCTTAAAATAGATTTTGATATCGCATACGCGACACCTATATATGGCGTGAAAGTGCCATTTTGCTTGACCGTTTTTAGATTTTTTTTTATTTTTTTTTACCACGAACCACACGAACACCACGAACTTTTTGTTTATATCTTGTCGTTGTTCGTATTGTTTCTTGTGGTTCGTGGTAGAAATTTTTCTTAAAAAAATAATTATAGACAAAATCTGCCAAAAAGCGTAAAATAACCACAATGGGTGGGGTAGGATAATATAATGAAGAAACATTTTGTAATTTTGTCGTTGTTGATATGCTTGTCTATTCCCTGCCATGCGCAATCACAGTACTTTACGGGAAACGGCGGCAAAGGCATGAGCCTTGCGATTCTGGTTCCTGAAAGCCAGGGGCTTTCAAATGATTTGGCGTATTTGTCCGCGATGGTTCAGGGCGTTCTTGTCAGCAACATATCAAAATATTCTGGCATTTCCGTGCTTGACCGCGTCTCGCTGGACAAGGTTATCGCGGAAACTCTTGATCCAACTTATACAGATAATCTTGATATTGTCCGGTTGGGTCATGTCGCCCAAACCAGCCATATAATGACAGGAAAATTAATAAAGACTTCTTCCGGCTATAACATGCAGATCAATGTAACCGACACCACTCCCGGCGCCAAAACGACGGCCTCGTATTCGGACGCCTGCACCGTCGCCCAGCTTGACGATCACACCGCCATAAAAAAAGCGTCTCTGGAACTGCTGACCCAAATGGGCGTGCGCCTGACCGATTTAGCGAAAAAAGAATTGAACACCGCAAGCTCCACGCAGGCCGTGAACGCGCAAACCGCGCTTGCGCAGGGCATTACCGCCCAAAAGCAGGGAACGGAGGTGGCGGCGTTAAGCTATTATTTCCAGGCGGCGGCGTTTGATCCAAGTTTGCTGGAAGCGGTAAACAGGTCTTCGGTGCTTGCCGCCAACATTTCCAGCGGCAGCATCGGCGATGACGCGCGTAACGACGTCCTGTGGCGCAAGAATTGGATGGAAAGGCTTGCGGAGACGGAAAAGTGGTATAACAGTTTTTTTGATAATTTTTTCAAAACCCTTACGCCGATGCCTTATAGCCTTTTTTACCATAGCGACATTAAACAGATAGGGGAGATTGATTACAAGAACGAAACAATGAATCTGAGCGGGATACAAACTATTCTGCAACCTTCGCTGTCTTGGGCGTTGTCGATAGAACCGACATTGCAATCGGTACAAAAATCTGTACAGGCGGTACAGGACGGGTTGAACGCGACCGGGAGGAAGGCGGTTTGGGGGTTGGACAAATGGCCGCAACAGGGCGCGTTCAATAATAAACCTTTTGGGAAACAGGTTCAAAATTTTTCTATTATCGTCGAACTGGTAAACGGCAATAATAAGGTTATTGGCAAAGAAACTTTTCAAACTGGCGGCAGTTACGAGATTCCCGTTCCGTTACCCGGAAACGCCATGCGGGTTCAGATTTCCGCTGACGAACGAAAAACATTGAATTTTTCCAAGGTCAACGTAAATGACGTAACCGACAATCTGACCGTGCGGATTGCGAGCGTAAACGGAACGCCCGCCGAAACGGCGGCGCGAAACGGCGTTCTGCAAATTTTAACTGAAAATGAATGGTTTTATGCTAACGCCAACATGATACGCATACAAGGCGGAACCTTCACAATGGGCAGCCCCTCCAATGAACATGGGTATACAATTGGTATATCTGAAACTCAACATCAGGTAACGGTGAGCAGTTTTAGCATTGGAAGATACGAAGTAACGCAGAAGGAATATAAGGAAGTGATGGGGACAAATCCCAGTAATTTTAAAGGGGATAATCTGCCTGTGGAATGGGTAAACTGGTTTGAAGCGATAGATTACTGCAACAAGAAGAGCCAGAATGAAGGGTTAACTCCCGCATATGTAAGAAATGGTAGTAAAGTAACATGGAACCGAGGGGCTAACGGTTACCGTCTGCCTACGGAAGCGGAATGGGAATACGCCTGCAGGGCGGGGACGACAACCGCATATAACACCGGAGCGGTCATAAACGATAACACCGGTTGGTACGATACGAACAGCGGTGGTAAGACTCATCCTGTAGGACAAAAACCCGCTAACGCATGGGGATTGTTCGATATGCACGGGAACGTATATGAGTGGTGTTGGGACTGGTATGGAAATTATTCAAGCGGGTCGCAGACCGATCCTATGGGCGCGTCCTTGGGGGTTTACCGCGTGGTGCGCGGCGGGACCTTGTACTCTCCAGCCGGGAATCTGCGTTCCGCGTTCCGGAAAAACATAGGCCCGATCGCCCGGTTCGACAATCTTGGCTTCCGGCTTGTCCGCAACTAGTTGGGATTAAGTGGGTAGTGGGTAGTATGTAGTGGATAGAGACAGACAGAGGGTAGACTAAGCGAAATTCTAAATACTAACCACTAATAACTAATTACTACCTGCCTATTGACAATTAATAGTATCAATTATATGCTTTAAATATTATATGGATAATGTCGTTAAAAATTTAGAAAACATAAACCAGACACTTGAAAAACAAAACGAGATCATTCAAAAGATTCTGGATGTTATACCAAGACCTGAGAATAAATTTACAAAGGTACTTGAAACACTTGTGTTAATTGCAGGCGTGTTGGGTATTCTCAATGCTGCCGATATTGTTAGAAATTGGATTATACGGGGAGGAAATTAATGATTTTTCAATTTGTTGTTTCAATTATTATCGCTGTACTTTGTTTTACGGTATTTTTTCTTTTAAGATATATGAGAAAACACCAGACACAATAAAGTATTCTGCTTTTCAGTATTCTTTGTGTTCTTTGTCCCTTCGTGATCTTAGTGAGAAATTTTCTCCAACTGTCTCTTTTCGAACTTCTACTTATACTCCCCTTCAAAGCTCATGTGTTTCATAAGAATTTCCGTAATTTTATTTGCCGCCCCCCTTGCGTCATGCTCAGGAACTCTTCTTTGCCTGTTAAGGGATTCTGTGAAAAATTCGGCAAGTACCTTATAAATATTCGGTGATTGATAAAACACTACCGCAAAATTGCTCCCTGTGGGGGTAAGAATTGTAAAAGAACCAAAACTTTCGTTAGGCTCTTTTGCTATCATTATCTTTGTTTGATTTCTCGCGGTGATAATTTCTAATTCATTAAAGCGTTTTGGAATTCTCTCGCCGTCCGCTCTTGAAACAGGTTCTTGAAATTTTACCTGATATGTGTCAGGTTCAACCAAAATATATAATTTTTTTCCGCCTGTAATAAATTGCAAGCCTGTTTCCGTCATAAAGATTTCTTTTATGCCGGCATAAGACACAATTTCATAAATTGAATAGTAGGATGTTTCGCTGAAAAATGAAGAAACTATATACCCTTGGGCAAACGGAAGTTTCCCCTGCTTGTAAGCGTCAAACAGATTACGGAATGGGACATCGCTTTTTTCTTCAGGTAGCGTTAATGGTTTTTTAACTGCGGGTTTTTTTTTAGCCGGTTTCTTGGAAGACGCATCGTCAGCGGGTTCCCCGCAGACTGGGCATATTACCATATCATCGTCAAGTTCCTCGCCGCATTTTTTGCATTTTTTAGGCTCCACTTTAACCGGCTGCTTGCAGTACGGGCAAAAAACCCAATTAGGCTTTAAGGGTTTATCGCAATTTTTGCATTTCAATTCTTCTTCCATTTTTTACTCCTTATTTAAATATAATTATACCACGATTACCCGTACTTGCAAGGATTATTTTTACTGAATTTATACTAGGAATTTTACCACGAACCACACGAACCAACCCCATGATCCTTTCAACTATCTACTAAGCGTATATTTATAGTAAACTCTCCGCTTTCTTGGTTCGCTCCCTGTTCGTGTGGTTCGTGGTAGAATTCTTTTGAATTAATCGTCGCTTAGATAATCTATCTTGCCCTCTCCAAGGGCTTTCAGTATGCGCAGTTTGACGTCGCCGGCTTCTTTCCCGACAAAATTCGCTATTTTGTCCCGCATATCTCTGCGTTTTGAATTTTGCCCGTAGGGGCAGGTACAGGCGTTTTTTAAAATGTCCTGCTCTCCGGCGCAGGAAATAATTTGCTTTTCTTCAAGAAGGGCAAGCGGGCGGATAAGGCTTACGGGATATTTTCGGTATTTTAAGATAATAGGCATGGCAAGCAATTCGCCCTTTGAACAGAGGTTCATAAAAAAAGTTTCGATAATATCGTCAAGATGATGACCCAACGCTATTTTGTTAAAGCCGTTTTCTACGGCGAATTTTAACAGTTCCGTCCGTCTTTGAGTTGAACACCAGTAACAGTTCATTTTCTCGCCTTCTTTCAACCTGCCAATGACAGGGACAAATAAATCGGTAAACGGGATTCCCCATTCTTCCAGTTTTTTGCAAAGTAAAGATTTTTTGCAACAGGCGCAAAAGTCGGTGCTTATGTGCAAACCGGCTAACTCATAATTTATTTTTAACGCCGGTTTTATTTGCGAAAGCGCCCAAGACAATACGCTAGAATCTTTCCCGCCCGAAACGGCGATTAATACGCGGTCGCCTTCGTTAATAAGGGAACGTTCGCAAACTGTTTTTACAACCAGTTTTTTTACGATTTCGCTTGCGTTTGTTTTTCTGAAAAACCTGCTCATGCGTTACCCGCTTTTTTTTCAAGTACGCTGTTAATTACCAAACTTGCCAGCAACAACCCCGCGCTTGCCGTTACAGTTACAATACTGCCGTTTACTTTTTTTCGCCCCTGATAAGGAGTATTCCCGCCGGCGTTTACAAATTGCTCTTCGTCCGTCTCATTGTGCATTGGCGTTTCAGCGCTGTACACTGCCGTAAAATCGCCGGAAAATCCTCGCTTCCTTAAACCTTGTCGTACAAGCCGAGCCAAAGGGCAATTGCCTGTTTTCCATATCGATGCCGCCTTTATCTTCGAAGGGTCTGTTTTAAGAGCCATACCCATCGAAGAAAAGAGAGTAACATTAGCGTTATAAACAAGTTCGATTAAATCGAGTTTGTGGTTCAAACTGTCAATGGCGTCTATCACATAATCCGATTTTTCAATACAAAAGTTTCCCGCTGTTTCACGGCAAAAAATTTCGTCCCAAGCCGTAATCTCACATTCGGGATTAATTTCTAAAAGCCGCTTTTTTAACGATGACGCTTTCGGCTGTCCTAAAGTTAAAGAAGTCGCCTCCACCTGACGGTTCACATTTGAGGCGCAAACAAAGTCATTATCGATAATGCCGAGCTTCCCTATCCCTGAACGTACAAGCGCCTCAACCGCCCAACTTCCCACGCCGCCCGCTCCAAAAACAAGAGCGCGAGTATTGTTAAGTTTTTCAAGACTTTCTTTCCCGGTTAGTAAGACAAGTCTTTCAAAGATTGGATTAATCATTCGCGCTTTCCTTATTACTTTTTCGAGCATCCTCATTAGCCAAATATCTCTCTTCCTCGCTAAACACGCACCCGCAGTATTTTTGCATATAAAACCCGGCGGTGCGGGCTTTTGACTGCCCTTCGCGGAAGAGCGGGCGGAAATCCCTATATAAAAAATCAACTCCGTATTTTTCCGCCGCCTCTTCGCCGGCCCGCTTTATCTCCTCATGATCCTGATACGGGCTTATTAACAGAGTTGAGCTAAAGGCGGAAAATCCCTCTCGCGCCGCGAAGGATGCCGTTTTTTCAAGACGCATGCGGTAACATTTTTTACACCTCTGCGGATGTGAGTTTGAATTACCGTCAGTCTGCGAATAAACATCAAATAAAAATTCCCTTAACCCGTATGCGTCAATCGAGGTAAGCGCCATATTTTCGCTTTTGGCAAATTCATTCAAGCAGTCTCTGCGCGATTTATATTCCGTGTACGGGTGGATATTCGGGTTGTACCAGAACAAATGCGGCTCTATTTTTTCAGCGCGAAGACTGCCGACGCAGGAGACTGAACAAGGAGCGCAACAGCAGTGAAGAAGAAGTTTCATATCTTTAATAATCATAACATACTCAAAGGATCAACATCAATTTCTAGGTAGGCTTTGCTTTCTTTGCCTTTTTCATAAATGGATACGACATCCCTCGCCATGGAGTGAATCGCGCCAATGGAAGGGCTGCGAAGAATTAACTGCCGCCTGTAATTGTTATTTATAATGCCGATTGGACATTCGGCGGGACCGAGCATGTCGGCGTCTTTGGGAAGTAATTTTTCGGCTATACCCGCAAGTCTGTTAATGGCCGAGTTAGCTTTTGCTTCCTCTTTGGCGCGGACAGTAAAACGAATAAGTCTTGAGTAGGGGGGAAAGCCAAGGGAGCGGCGGTGTTTTAACTCGGCGTTAAAAAAGCCAGTTACGTCCAATATGCACGACTTTGTAATTACAGGGTCGTCGGTTCGCAGCGTTTGAACAATTACTTTGCTGTCTGGAAAATATCTGCCGGCTCGACCAGCGACTTGAACAATAAGAGAGAAGGTTCTTTCCGCTGCGCGAAAGTCTGGCAGGTGAAGCCCCGTGTCGGCAAACACTACGCCGACAAGTCGTACTCCGGGAAAGTTTAATCCTTTAGCGACCATTTGCGTTCCAAGCAAAATGTCGATTTCTCCTTTTTTGAATAATTTAAGCGTTTCTTCAAGTCCGCCGCCGCTTTTTTTTGAGGCGGTGTCCGCGTCAACACGGCGAAGGCGCAAGTCGGGGAAAGTTCTACGTACTTCTTCTTCGATCATTTCCGTGCCGAAACCGCGATAGCCTGCTTCCACACAGCCGCATTCGGGGCAGACTGTGGGCGGCGAAGTACTGTAACCGCAGTAGTGGCATATGCAGCGGTTGCGGTTTTTATGCCATGTAAGCGATACGGAGCAGCGCTTGCAGACAAGTTCCCAGCCGCATTCGGGGCATTTGTAAAAATGAGCGAAGCCTCTGCGGTTCATAAACAGGATAGTCTGCCTTCCCATTTGAGCGGTAAGGCTGATTTCATCTTTTAATTCCTTTGTAAGACAGCCTTCGGTTTTGGCAAGGCTTACGGCTTTTATCTCGGGCATTCCTCCGCCTGAAAGACGGCGGGAGAGGTCAAGCCTTTTTATGCCGCCTTCATTCATAAGTTTCCACGCCTCAGCGGAAGGGGTCGCCGATCCCATAACAAGACGCGCCCCCTCTTTTGAACAGCGGTGGAGCGCGATTTGCCGCGCGTGATAACGGGGCGTGTTACCCGATTTATATGAGCCGTCGTGTTCTTCATCGATTATGATAAGCCCAAGATTAGGCACGGGAGCGAAAACTGCGCTTCGCGGCCCTACGACAATCGGCGCTTTACCGTTTTTAATTCTGATCCATTCTGAAAGACGGGCAGAGGGAGTCATTCCCGAATGTAATGTGGCGGCAAGAGAGCCGAAACGGTTTCCAATCATCCGCGCCGTTTGATGAGTTAGCGATATTTCAGGTACAAGATAGATAACTGATTTTCCGGCGTTCAGCATAAATTGCGCCGCTCTAAGAAACACTTCAGTTTTGCCTGATCCCGTAACGCCGTAAAGGTAGAACATCGGCGGCAGATTGGAAGTTGAATTTTGTACGGGAGAAGTTATCGCGTTTAAAGCAGTCGCTTGTTCATCGGATATTGAAAGTGAGGGGGAAAATTCATCATCTCCAGAGGGCAGGGTAGGGACTTTCTCCCTTCTTCCAGACGGAATCATCGAAGAAATCGCCTGTCCAGTGCCGCAAATATAAAATCCCGCTATCCATTTGGCAATTTCTATTTCTCTCTCGCCAAATAATGGCTCGCCGTCAACCACGCGTCTGATTTTTTTTACCGCTTCTTCTTTAACGCCTTCCGGCGGTTTTTCTCGCTCCCCGATGACGTACCCCAGGCAGTCCCTTTTACCGAATGGAACCATCGTCCGCTTCCCTATAGCCGCCTCACTTTTATCGTCAATATGATAGGTGAAACTGTTATCCAAAGGAATGTCAAATACTAAATCAAGAAAAGCTGCCAATAATCTGCCCCGTTAATTAAAATTTTGAATGAAGAAGTTTTAAATCTTCCCACGCCGGACGTTTATACTCTTCGTTACGCAAAAGCGCGGCGGGATGGTATGTGGCAATGAGCGGAATCTTCATGCCTCCCATGGAAATTTCATAAAACTTCCCGCGAATCTTTCCTATTGACTCAGTTGTTTGCAGCAGCGACTGCGCCGCGATTCTTCCCACAACAAGAATGAATTTTGGTTTTAATAATGCGATTTGCCTTTCAAGATAACTCGCGCACGCGGCTGTTTCCTCAGGATAAGGATCGCGGTTAAAAGGCGGACGGCATTTTACCACATTGGCTATAAAACAATTTGTCCTGCGCGAAAGACCGATAGCATCCAGCATTTTATCCAAAAGCTGCCCGGCTCTTCCGACAAAAGGCCGCCCCTGCCTGTCTTCATCTTCACCCGGCCCTTCGCCAATTACCAGCACAAGCGGCTGTAAAACCCCTTCTCCCGGCGCCGCGTTTGTCCTTTTCTCCCAAAGCTGGCAATTCCTGCAAGCCCTGATTTCCTGCGCGATTTTATCAATAGTATCCGCATTATCAACTTGTTCACTTGGCACATCATCGCTAAATTGATACTCTCTTACGGCAGTTTGATAGCCAGAGGAGAGATGCTCGGAAGTTATATCAAGAAAATTGGCTATTCTTTGTTTTTCATCCTTAGTCATTATTAAAGTTCCTTTGTGATCTTATAACCTTAGTGATCTTGGTGTGAACTCTTACGGAATTAAATGTAATACTCATCCACTCCGGCGTCTTTGTAGTCGTTTAAAATATTCTGAAGTGTAATGCTGTCAAGATATTTGTTTATCGCTTTTTCAAGTCCCTGCCATACGGATAATGTTTTGCAGTATGCCTTTTTCTCACATTTATTTGGACTATCCGCCAGGCAGGAAACAGGGAACAGTCCCCCTTCGGTAATCCTTAAAATTTGTCCTACCGTGTACTTGTCCGGATCTTTCGCAAGCATATACCCGCCTTTATTGCCGCGGTTGGTTCGTAAAATATCAGGACGGCTCAGCAGGGTAACAATCTGTTCAAGGTACTTCTTAGAAATACCCTGCCTGAGTGAAATATCCTTTAAGGAAATAAAACCGTCGTTTTTATGCTCAGCCAAATCTAACAACATATTGAGCGAGTACCGCCCCTTTGTAGATATTTTCATACTCCCTAATATACCATAGATTTACTATGTTTTCAAGGTTTAAAGTTGCATAAAATAAAGAACAAGTCTATATTATTATACAGATGTGAGGTTAGTGATGCATATTTCAATATCGAATTTTTTTTCAAAACGCCCACTGTATGTGCAACTTTTGTTTACTTTTTTTGCGTTTTTATTAATGGTTGTTTTAAGCTACATCTTTACCAGCAGAATTGTGCGGATCAATCTGGTACGCCATGTTGAAAGCGTGCTTGATTATGTTGAGTCCCAAATTTACGCTGATCTGTTGGAATCACAAACGATACTCGATGATTTTGCGCAATCCATACAGAGTTTAGCCCGGCGCGGGGATAATTCCGCAAAACTGACCGCCTTTAATACGGATATATCAAGTCATTTGCTCTCAAAAAACAATGAAACTTTCAGCACTAACGGCCCTTTCGGCTATATAGAAAAATCTCCTGAAGGCCCGTTCTTTTTTAACGGTATTGGCTGGCAGCCGCCGGACGGTTGGAATCCGCCGGAGCGCCCCTGGTACAAAGCCGCCATTGAGGCGGACGGCGACATTGCGCAAACTGATCCGTATAGAGACACTGTGACAGGCGAAATTATTTTTTCATACTCCCGCTGTCTTTTTGACAACGATGGGAATCGTTTAGGCGTTGTCGCTATTGACGTGCGCGCGGATCATATAGGGGAAAGAGTCGCTTTTACAGATTTCTCCAAAGACGAAAGCTACGGAGTATTGGCAAGCCAGGATTTTACATTGATTGGCCACCCAAACCCTGATTTTATCGGAATGAAAATGTACGACCCTAAAATCCCCATTTCAATTGTAGTTGATCCTTTGATAAAGAACGGCTATGTTTCAGGAATACAATTTAACACATGGAATGGCGCCCCAGTCGTCGGGTTTTTTAGAAAGCTTAGTAACGGCTGGAGTTTAGGCCTTATGACTCCGACTGAAGTTTATTATAAATATGCGTATAATATGGCGTTGATACTCGGTTTATTGGGCATCGCGCTTGCGGCGGTGTTGATTATCATTCTGATTAATGTTGACGCGGCGAGAAATAAATCTGATAAAGAGAGCAGGCATAAGAGCGCGTTCCTTGCCAACATGAGCCACGAAATACGCACGCCTATGAACGCGATTATCGGCATGACCACGATAGGGAAGTCCGCTTCAGACTTCATTCGCAAAGATTACTGTTTTTCTAAAATAGAAGACGCTTCCAACCATCTGCTTGGCGTTATTAACGATATTCTGGACATGTCAAAAATAGAAGCCAATAAATTTGAACTTTCCGAGTCTGAATTTGATCTTGAGAAAACGCTGAGGCGGGTAGTGAATGTCGTCAACTTCCGCATAGACGAAAAACATCAAAAATTTTCAGTGCATATCGACCGTTCCATTCCCCGCATACTCATAGGCGATGATCAAAGGATAGCGCAGGTGATTACAAACCTCTTGGGGAACGCAGTTAAGTTTACCCCCGAAAACGGGACTATCACGCTTGCCGTGCGCCTTGCGGGAAAAGGAAGCGACCTCTGCACTTTGCAAATTTCGGTAAGCGACACCGGAATCGGCATAAGCCCCGAACAAAAGGCAAAACTTTTCAAATCCTTTGAACAGGCTGAATCAAGCACAACGCGCAAATACGGCGGCACGGGGCTGGGACTGGCTATTTCCAAAAGCATTGTGGAACTGATGGGCGGCAGTATTTGGGTTGAATCGGAAATTGGAAAAGGCTCTACTTTTTTCTTTACCATTCAGTTAAAGCGCAGCGATAATGAAAAACACAGGTTTTTGTCTTCTGATGTAAATTTGAAAAATGTCCGTATCCTGACAGTTGACGATGACCCTGACGTATTGGCTTATTTTAGTGACATAGCTCAAGGTTTCGAAATAATGTGCGATACGGCAATAAGCGGGGAAGAAGCGCTTAAACTTATAGATCAGAAAAGCGGTTACAATATCTATTTCATAGACTGGAAAATGCCGGTTATGGACGGCATACAGCTTGTCCGTGAAATAAGGTCGCGTGTTACAAAAAACGCAATTGTAATAATGATTTCCGCCGCCGAATGGAGTTCTGTTGCCACAGAAGCAAAAGCGGCCGGCGTTGATAAATTTCTTTCAAAACCGCTGTTTCCTTCCACCATTGCGGAAATGATTAATGAATGTCTGGGCGTGGACGAGCGGCAGGCGGAAAAAGCGAAGGCCTCCGACATTGCCGGCATCTTTGCCGATAAGCGCATACTGCTTGTTGAGGACGTGGAAATTAACCGTGAAATTGTGCAAGCCTTGCTTGAACCGACACAGTTAGAGATAGACTGCGCCGAAAACGGCTTAGAAGCGGTAAATATGTTCACAGAAGCCCCAAATAAGTACGACATGATTTTCATGGACATACAAATGCCCGAGATGGACGGCTATGACGCGACTAGGCTCATTCGCGCCATAGATGTTCCACAAGCCAAAACCGTCCCAATAATTGCCATGACAGCCAACGTATTCAAAGAAGATGTTGAAAAATGCCTTGCCGCCGGAATGGACGGTCATATAGGCAAACCCCTGGATTTTGACGAAGTTTTAGACAAATTACGCGTATATTTGAATACTCTTAAATAAATCCCCAAGACCTCACACAAAGGAATGATAAAAAGAAAACAAGGGAAATATGATATAACCTGAAGAAGAGGAATCGACAGGGGAAGGCTACAGTTCGCGCTAGTGAATGGTCTGAGAGACCGGCACAAAGAATGAAGAG
>NZ_BDHF01000027.1:0-25183 GCF_054786115.1 Treponema sp. R80B11-R83G3
CTTCCTGCAACTCCTTCAATGTTTTTGAGTTTTTCATTAAGTTTTGATATGTTTTACTCTCAAAAATTTTCAGCGCTTCCTGAAGTTGGACATCGTATTCCAAATCATAAACGGGAGCGATTGTTGTTCTGTTTAGTTCATTTCTGATAAGCCGTTTTAACAGTGACAGATTCAGTTTATATTCACGCTCAAGTCCCTGCGCAAAAGTGTCAATTTGCGCCGGAGTTGCCTTTGGATTTTTTTCGGCAAACTCAGGAATTTTATTCGCGTTTATCAGCACGTTCAGTTTTTCAGCGTCTGCTTCTGTGTATTCGGGGAACTTTACTTCGCGGTCAGGCGGGATGCCGATTTTATCAATATTAACATCGCTTGGCGTATAGTAACGCGCCGTAGTTATCTTAAAGCCTGTTCCGCTTAATGGATAAACCTGTTGAACCGATCCTTTGCCAAAAGTATTTTCCCCCACTAAATAAGCCCTGCCGCGATCTTTAAGCGCTCCTGCGACAATTTCAGAAGCGGAAGCGGAACCTTTGTTTATCAACACTATGACCGGAATGTCTGGGGCGACAAGAGTAGCCTTTCTGGCGTTAAAATCGCGGTTTTCTGTCGCTATTCTTGATCTGGTACGCACGATAAGTCCGCCATCTAAAAACAGATTTGAGATTTCTACAGCCGCGACAAGTCTGCCTCCGTAATTATTACGCAGGTCAAGTATCAGGCTGTTGTAGTTTTTTTCCTTAAATTCGTTGATAGCGTCTCTTGCCCTGTCTGCGGACATTGGGGTGAAAGTGAGAAGTTTCAAGTAGCCTGTTTTGCCAATCATGGCGTGTTTTACGGTAGGCACTTCTATAATTGCCCTTACTATTGTTACAGGAAACTCCATTTTTTCACCGCGTTTGATGATAATATCTACTTTTTCTCCGGGCGTTCCCCTCAACCTGGCAAGCACTTCATCCATAGTGAGGTTTTCAGTCGGTTCCCCGTTAATTTTAGTGATAAAATCGCCCGGGTTTATTCCGGCGCGCCAGCCGGGCGTATCTTCGATGGGAGAAACAACTTCTACCCACATCGGTTTTCCGTCCGGTCTTGGGGTACTTGCTTTTATTATGTTAAGCCCTACACCGCCAAAACTCCCCTGTGTTGTATCGTTTAAGTCTTTCATGTCAGATTCAGATAAAAAAGTCGAATACGGGTCTTCCAATGCGTTGAACATTCCGTTCATTGCGCCTTCAAAAAGGACTCTTGGGTCTATTTCCTCAACATAATTGCGAATAATAAAATCATATACATTCTGCATTATGCTTGTATAATTGCGAACCTGACTTGATGAATTTCCCGTTCCGGAAGGCTGTTGAAAATTACCCTGCGCAGCCGCGCCCGGAATTAACGCAAAAGTAAATAAAAGACAGAAAATGACGGTTGCTGAAATCCAAACCCATTTAAAAGGTGTTTTTTTATACTTTATATTCATAAGAACTCCTGTTATAATTATGATATATTTTACATAAAAAAGGTAGGGAGTATAATATGGCAACAAAGAAAAAAATAGGGAAAAAGCTTACCGCGCTAATAATTGCGGGATTAGTCTTTTTTGTAATTACCAGTTTGCATTTGCTAGGGGTTTTTCATTTTCTGGAATACAAATCCTATGACATGCGGGTCAGATTCTGGGCGGACTCAATTTATGGCCGCCCTTCTGATGAAATTACAGTAATCCTGTTGGATCAGGACAGCATTGACTGGGCGCAACGGGAAAGAGGCTGGGGTTGGCCGTGGCCGCGGCAGGCGTATGCGGAAGTTGTTGATTACATGAATTTAAGCAATGCAAATTCGATAGCTTTCGACGTTATTTTTTCCGAGCCTTCTGTTTACAGGAATTCCAAACAGGATGAGATAATTGATAATGCCGTTAAAAGCCTAGAACAAGCCGAAGCGGACAACGCCACGCCTATTAGAACTGAATCAACCCGCACTCCTGGAGCCGGAAGGCAGTCCAGACCCAATGATAATGACGGAACGCCAAGGAGATCGGCATTCAGGGTAGCAATTGAAGCGTTGCGCAGTTTGAGCGCCAGAGATGATGATAATGCATTTATTAGGGCGGAAGAAGATTTTGGCCGTGTGGTACAAACAGTCATGTTTAGCACCCAAACGGGTAATGTAACCGGTTGGCCTGATGATGTAAAAGCGCCCTTATTCCAGCCTGAAAATTTTGGTCCCATGCTGGAACGATTCAGCGTCGGAAAAAATGAAAAAGCGCAGTTTCCAATTAAAGGATTAAGAGATGCAGCCGGCGCTTTAGGGAGCGTTACAGGCGTACCTGACTCTGACGGAATTATCAGACGGATAAGGCCTTTTACCCTGTTTGACGGTAAAGCGATACCCGGTCTTTCTACCGCGTCACTTGTTGTCTCAGGAAAAGGACGGCAATTATTCTACAATAAAAAAACCAGCTCAATTGAATGGGAGGGAGCTTCAATACCTATTAATAAAAACGGTTATGCCCTGTTACGTTATCACGGACCTCTAGATAAATATATTCCTTATAGGGCTATGGATATACTAAGAAGCGCCGAAGCGTATAAAAACGACGATGAAGAGTATATGGAAAGCAATTATTATCTTCCGCCTGAAAATTTTACGGAGACTTATGTTTTCTTTGGTTTTTATGCGCAGGGACTTTTTGATATTTTTAATACGCCGATTTCTTCCGTTTATCCCGGAATGGGATGTCACATAACAATGCTGGATAATGTGCTCCGGGGCAATTTTATACGCGAAAGCGCCGAGTGGCTTAATTTGTTGATTCTTCTTGTGGTTATAATTTTAGTGGTATGTCTGGCTATTTTTTCAAACCGTATTTCTCTTTCTGTTACAGGAATGGCAGTTATTGTTCTTGTAATAATTATCGGCTCTTTTGCCGCATATCAGTTTGGCGGACTTTGGCTGCCCATGGTGACATATCTTGGCGGAACGCTTGCCGCTTTTATCACTGTAATGCTTTACAATTACGCGACAGAAGGCAGCCAAAAAAGGTTTATTAAATCCGCCTTTTCACAATATTTGTCGCCTAAGGTTATTGAGCAGATCATACATGATCCTTCTCAATTAAAACTTGGCGGTGAAAAAAGGGAGATGACCGCAATTTTTACGGATGTCCGCAGTTTCTCTACAATTTCCGAAGCCTTGGGCGATCCGGCAAAACTTGTAGAATTGCTTAATTTCTATCTTACAAGAATGAGTGATATTGTTCTTAATAATCAGGGAACAATTGATAAATACGAAGGAGACGCGATTATAGCTTTCTTTGGCGCTCCTATTCACATGGCAAATCATGCCGCTCTTGCCTGTCGCGCCGCGATTAATATGAAAAAAGCGGAAGTGGAAATCAATAAGGAAGCGCTTGAAAAAGGGTTTATTAATCAGGATGTTATGAAAGCCATGTTTGGAAAAGGAATAATAAGCAGTATTGACGATCCTAGCCCGATGTTTACAAGACTGGGTATCAATACGGGGGATATGGTTGTAGGTAACATGGGTACTCCCAATAAAATGGACTATACAATCATGGGAAACGCGGTAAATTTGGCGGCGCGGCTGGAGGGGGTTAATAAACAATATGACACGGGCGGCGTTCTGATTAGCGAATATACAAAGGCAAGTATTGGCGATGAGTTTACCATACGTCCGTTAAGCAGGGTTCGTGTTGTTGGGGTCAATACCCCATTGCGGCTTTATGAACTGCTGGGAATCGCCTCTGAAGCCCCGCCTGATATGCAGGAAATGGTAAAAAATTGGGAACAGGCCTTTAATTTCTATGAAAAACGCGAATTTCAAGCCGCTCAGGGTGTTTTTCAGGCAATTTTCGATAAAAATAATAAAGATTTTGTGGCAAAAAAATACCTAAACAGATGTATAAAATTTGTTTCTTCGCCGCCGGATGAAAAAAATTGGGACAACGGGGTTGACAATTTAACGGAAAAGTGATATATATATTGATAAGAGGTGAAAAAATGAAAAGATATGTAATTATTTTTTGTTTAGTTTTATTTGTTACGGGTCTTGTTGCGGCTCAGACGCAAACACAGACACAACCACAAGCGCAGACACAAGCGCAGACGAAGACTAAGGATAAAGCCGAAACCTATCTTTATGTTGCCGTTAAAACATTGTCGCTTAAATCAGGTACAGGAGCTTTTGACAGCAGTAAAGGAAATTTGAGCTACGGAGACAAAGTTGTGGTACTAAATGTTGACGGTAAATTTACGGAAGTCAAAAGCGCAGAGAATCCTTTATTGACAGGATGGACACAGACAGCCAACCTTTCCAAAAAACAGATAACGGCGGGAAGTACAAGTACGACAACGGCAAAAGAAGTGGCTCTTGCGGGAAAGGGCTTTAGTCAGGAAGCTGAAAAAACAATGAAGAGTCAAAAACCTAATCTTAATTATGCCGATGTGGATAAAACAGAAAAGATAAAAGTTACCGAAAAAGAAGTTAAAAAGTTTCTGGAAGAAGGTAAGTTAAAGATGGGGGATAATAAGTGAAAAATAAAATCCGTGTAATTTTATTAATAATTTTAATTTTTTCCGGTATGTTTTTCTCTTGTAAATCAGTTTCAAATTTTGCTCAAAAGATTGGAACGTCCAAGAATGCGACTTTAAAAAATATAGGCTATGCCCTTGGCGCATCTGCAGATGCCCACATCACCGCTGCGGAAGATATTAATCCCGAACAGGAATACTATATCGGCAGGTCGGTAGCTGCAAATTTACTTAGTACTTATAAACTCTATACCAAGAAACCGGCTTTAACTACTTACTTAAACGATATCTGCGCCGCCATAACTATTAATTCTCCGCGTCCCGATATTTATAACGGTTATCATGTAGCAATACTGGACAGCGATGAAATTAATGCCTTTGCTACTCCCGGAGGGCATATCTATGTCACATACGCGCTTGTTAAAGCCGGTAAAACTGAAGACGCGCTTGCCGGAGTAATCTCGCATGAAGTCGCCCACATTCAATTAAAACACAGTATCAATGCGATTAGAAACAGCCGGCGTACACAGGCTAGCTTGGTCACAACCACCGCTATAGCCGGCGTTGCCGGAGGAACGGATGTTAAACAATTGACTGATGCTTTGGAAGAGTCCTTTATGGAGCTTGTGCGAACGCTTGTAAGCAACGGTTATTCGCAGTCTCAGGAATTTGATGCTGATAATACCGCATTGTCGCTCATGGCCGGCGCCGGATATAGCCCGTCAGGTTTGACTGATATGCTCATGTCATTGGGCAGTGTTATAAGATCCGATTCAGGTTTTGGTAAAACGCATCCAAGTCCCGCTGAGCGTATAGCTAACGTTCAAAAGTCAATAGGAAAATACAAAGTCGCAAATACAAGTTCATCAAGACAGAAGCGGTTTGATGTAGCGATGAAGTAAAATCGCGTATTATCCATAATTATAGATGCGTTAAATTTGTTTCTTTGCCACCAGATGAAAAGATTTGGGATAATGGTGTGGATAGTTTTACTGAAAAGTGATATATTAACGCTATTAGGGGCTAGAAATGAAAAGAAACGTATTTATTTTTTGTTTAATTTTATTTGTTACCGGTCTTGCGGCGGCGCAGGTTAAAGCCGGCGGCATTCTTTATGTTTCTGTTAAGACATTAACGCTTAAGTCAGGCACAGGTTTCTTTGCCAGTAATAGAGGAACTCTAAATTATGGAGACCAAGTTACAGTAATACGTATTAATGGAAATTTTGCAGAAGTCAAAAGCGCCGCAAATTCTTCGCTGACCGGATGGACTGCGACGACTAACTTGTCAGTAAAACAGATAGTGACGGGAAGCTCGAGTACTGCCACCGCAAAAGAAGTTTCAATTGCGGGAAAAGGCTTCAATCGGGAAATTGAAGATTCTTACAAGAACCAAAAAAGCAATCTTAATTATGCTGATGTAGACAATGCAGAAGCAGTAGTAGTTCGCGAAGAAGATATTAAGAGGTTTCTGGAAGAGGGCCGTTTAAGAATGGGGGATAATTAAAGTAAACTTATCGATATGAGTGCACTTAATTTCTTTATAAAGGAGATATGTTAAATGTTGAAAAACAGAAAAACTAAAATTGTATGTTCTTTGGGTCCCGCGTCATCCACTGATCCTGTTATACGCGATCTTATACTTGCCGGAATGAATGTGGCGCGTTTTAATTTTTCTCACGGTACTCACGATTCGCACCGTGATTTAATTGAACGAGTCAGGCGTATTTCCGGCGAATTGGGAATACCTGTTGCGATTCTGCTGGACACAAAAGGGCCGGAGATACGAACAGGCATGGTTGAAAATGACGGCAAGGTTACGATAAAAGACGGCGACGAAGTTATTATTTCTACCGATGATTGTTTTACCACGGAGGCAAAGGACGGAGTTCCCGCGCATATCGCGTTGTCATGGAAAGAAGCGGGATCAAAGCTGCAAAATGGACACCGCATTCTTATTGCGGACGGGCTTCTTGAGCTTGAAGTGATTGATACTGCGGGAGGCATCAAGTGCCGCGCGAACAATACCGCCGTTATTGGCAGCAAGAAAAACGTCAACCTTATCGGCGTTCACGCCGGGCTTCCCATTATGGGCGAACAGGACAAGAAAGACATAGAATTTGGCATTAGAATGAATATTGATTATATCGCGGCAAGTTTTTTAAGTTTTCCACATGAAGTAACCGATATAAAGAAATTCCTTGAAAGCCACTCTACCCGCATTAAAATCATAGCCAAAATTGAGAGCGGCGAAGGGTTGGAAAATATAAAAGAAATTGCCCGTCTTGCGGACGGCGTAATGGTAGCGAGGGGTGACCTTGGCGTACAACTCCCCACCGAGCAGATTCCACTGGCGCAAAAACACATTATCAATGCGTGCCGTAAGGCGGGAAAACCCGTCATTACCGCGACACAAATGCTGGAATCGATGATTGTAAATCCACGTCCCACCCGCGCTGAATTAACCGATGTTGCAAACGCGATACTCGACGGAACTGACGCGATAATGCTTTCAGGCGAAACATCGGCTGGAGCGTACCCGGTGGAAGCGGTAAAAACAATGGACAAAATAGCCTGTACAATTGAACAATCCGAAGAATTCCGCAAACGCATGAAAAAATTACATGAAGAATGTCATTCTGAAGTACATAATCCAAAAGAAAATCTGGGTATCATCATGTCACGAGCGGGAGTTGAAACCGCAACGGCAGTAAACGCAAAAGCCATTGTAACGCCAACCCGCAGTGGCAATACCGCGCGAATCCTCAGCGTATTCAGGCCGGATGAGCCTATTCTTGCCGTAACGACTGATGAGCGTTCTGAACGTATTATGCAGCTATACTGGGGCGTTTATACCTGTCTTAGATCGAAAGTATCTGATTCTGATAGTATGATACTCGACACTATGAAGGTTGTTTCAGAGCAAGGTGTGGCGGGAATATCTGATAAAATAGTACTCATTGCCGGTCTGCCGCTTGAAAGCCCAAACATGATAAATACTGTCCGCGTTGTCATTATCGGGACGGTTCTTCTGCGTTCAAACGCCGGCGGTTTTGCAAATCCCACCATTACCCGCGCTCAGGGAAAAATTATCCACGCTACAACTCCTGATGAAGCCCGCAGAAAAATTATGTCTTCGGGGGGTGGTGATATACTTGTTTGTAAAGAACTTACAGAAGACTACACGTCTGTTATCAGTATGGTAAGCGGAATCATTTGTGAAGGAGTTTCGGTAATCAGCGAACAGAAATTGCGTCTAATCAATCCCAATCTTGTCTGGCTTACCTACATCAGAGACGCCGCAAAAAAACTCGAACCCGGATTAACGGTAACAATAGACGGAAAAGAACTGCTTGTGTATGAGGGAACGATTTAGTTAATTACGAACTTGTACCATTCGTGCGCGATCTAATCGGTCTTAATTGCGTTTAATGCCTTTTTAGTAATTTTATTATACTTGAAAGGTACTGAACTATCGCGCTACCAATTACACCGGTAATAATACCAACAATAAAACCTCTGAGGTCGTGAAGGAAATTAATCTTTTTTGCCCATTGTAATTTTGCAGGATCAAAAAATTCTTCTTCAAATTGGTCAATGAGACCGGAGACTTCGTACCATCTTTCAAAGGCATTATCATTATCAGTTTTTCCTTCAAATAATCTTGCTTCTTTTGCAAAGCTGATAATTGTTTTTCTTTTGCTTAATAAAGAAGGCAAAAATTTCCCATTGTCTATAAAACGCAAATCTGTTTTTGACTTTAATAATTTTGCATAGTCATCATTATGGTATTTTAACTTTAATTTAAATGTATCTAATAATCCTCGCTTTAAGTGAGAATATGCTTTTTCCGCGCAAACTATTTCAGGTTCTCCATCAACATGGATACGTTTTAGATGATCAAAAGCCGCATGTATTTCAAATAATAATTCTATTGGAAGAGAATTGTTCCTTGCTTCAATTTCGCTATATAGGATTTTAACTCTGTCATTATAAAAAAGGTAAACATCTTTTCTGTCATTTTGAATGATCAAGGATTTTGTCAATGTCCTTATTTATTTCCTCTGTAGTTTTTATGCCATCCCGTAGTACATTCCCACGACCTATTACCGGAAATTCGGAAGTAAATGAAAATTTGCGTTTATTCTTGCTTTCCAGATGGTGTCTCATTTCATCCGGAGAATATTTGCGTATTGTTTCGGCAGATAAACCAATTAAGTTTTCCGCATTTTTCTCGACCATAGCAAATGGCATCATTAGTTCCTTATTTTAAGTATACAGCAAACCTTTACCTATGACAACAAAAAAATTGAAAGAATTTAGCCAGAATCTATCTACAAAATCGGTAACTATATAAACAGCCTTTACCTTATTGCCCCGTACCATTCGTGCGCGATCTAATCGGTCTTAATTGCGCGTTTGTTACTTTCTTTGGGTCATTAACGCCGACGGGTAATTCTCTTCCCGCTTCGTGAGGTACGTCTTCTTCTTCAAACTCACCGTCTGCGTCCCACAGTTCGCTTTGCGGCGGCGGTCCGTCTGTAATATCCAATTCTCCCTTTTTAAGCCGCGCTGTAATTACTTTTGTTATGCCGGATTCCTGCATGGTTACGCCGATAAGCGTCCCCGCTCCTGCGGTGGTTTTTTTGTTGTGAGTGATAATAATAAATTGGCTCGTGTCACTGAACTCGGTAAGGAGGTGGACAAAGCGGCCTACATTTTGTTCGTCAAGGGCGGCGTCAATTTCGTCCAGAAGACAGAAGGGGCTTGGCTTTACCATGTAGGTGGCGAATAAAAGGGCTACTGCCGTCATTGAACATTCGCCGCCTGAGAGTAGGCTTAAATGTTCCAGTTTTTTTCCCGGCGGCTGGGCGAAAATTTCTATGCCCGATTCAAGCACATGGTTCGGGTCTGAAAGCCGCAGTTCCGCTCTGCCGCCGCCGAAAAGACGGCGGAACATATTGTGAAAATTTTTCTTAATACGGTTGTAAGTGTCAATGAATAACTGCGAAGTTTCCTGGCGTATTTCCGCCGTAAGGTCTTCAAGGTCTTTACGCGCTTTTTGAAGATCCGCCATTTGATTGTTAAGAAAATCGTAGCGCTGTTTTGTTTCGGCGTATTCTTCCGGGGCCATAAGGTTTACGGTACCAAGTTCTTTTGACTTTGCGCGGGCGACTGCAAGTTTTTCGCGCAACACGGCGGGTGGCGTTGTAATGCTGAAAATCCGTTCTTCAAACTCCATTAAATCCCTGGAATGAGTCTCCCTGAAATTTTCCTGAGTATTTTTTATTTCCATTTCGGACTGGACAAGTTCCAGATGAATTTTTTCCAGCGATTCCTGCACTTTGGAAAGTTCCGCCATACGCTTGTTGATAATTTCTTTTTTACTAGCGACATTATCGTTTCTTTTGCGAATATCATTTTCCAATTTTTCCAATTCGGATGAATAAGCTTTAGTCTTTTCTTCGATACCCGTCATTTCCGTTTGAATTCCGGTAATGCGCATGTCTATTTCTTCCAGTCTTTTGCGGTACAGGGAAAGTTCATCGCGGATATTTTTTAGGAGTCCTTCCTGACCGGACAATTCACGTCTGATAAGACGCGCCTGATCTTCGGCGGACTGGGCGCGCGCGTTTATGTGGGCGCGGTTAATTTTCATGTTCTCCAGAGTTGCGCGGTATTCATCGATTTTTGCCATAAGACTGATATTATCTTCGCGCAGTTTTTTAATACGTTGCCGCCTTTCCTCAATGCCGTCTTTCGCGCTTCTGATTTGCGCGTCCAATGCGCGTTTTTTTGTAATAATTCCCTGAGGGGCTAAGAATTCGTCAATAAAGGTTGGCGAATGTTCGCGGTAACTATTAAAAAGTTCTACTGCTTTATTTGCTCCGGCGGCGGCTTCCGCAAGGCTTTTTAGCAGAATATCAGTAATACGCTTTATTTCCGCAGCGTCAACGCCGCCTGTAGCATTTGAAGCGGCGGCAAGGTCACTAATCAGCGCTTCCCTGCCGGAGAGGAGGGTATTCAGGCGGACAAGTGTTTCGCGCAACGCTTCTTCCGCGTTTTTGCGTTCTGTGGCAGAATAGCCGGCTTTTTTTAGGCCGGCATCCAATTCCGCTACTATGTCGTCTGTTATTATAGCAAGCTCTTTTTCCAGAGCGGCAAGTTCTTTTTCTATGCCGTGAATCTCATTTTCCGCCCTGTGCGATTCCTTATCGTTTTCGCTGATGCGCCCTGCGGCAAGCTGGATATTTTCTTCAAAGGAGTGGATATTTTCTTCTATGCTTTTACATTGTTTTCTTAAATCTTGTACAAGGGCATCCTGCCCCTCAGCGTCAGTGTTAAGTTCCGTTATTTTTTGAACAGCCTGTTTTTCGCGTTCTTCGTTTTGTCCGATTTTAACTTTATTTTCACTACGCTGTTCATTGAACAGGCGCACTTCGTTCTCCCTTGCGTTTTTTTCCAGCGCAAGACCGTAAATATTTTTTTGAAGTTCCACAAGCCGCGCTTCCATGGAGTTTACTTCGTCCATGTGCGCTTCCAGAGCTTGATTTTCCGCTTCCATTTCAGCGCGTATCCTGTCGCGGTCCTGCGTTCTGCGCCTTAAAGTTTCGTTTTTTTCGTCTCTTTCATATTTAAACTGCTTTAACCGTAAAAGCTGAATATCCAATTCATAGTTGAAAATTTCATCGCGGAGCGTGCGGTATTTTAGCGTTTTTTCGGATTGTATTTTTAAACTGTCATGGGCGCGTTTTACCTCGTTCAGTATCAAATCAACTTGGCGCACGTTTTCCTCGGTTTTGGCAAGGTTCCGCTCCGCCTCCGCTCCCCTTTCCCTGTACCGCGTGATGCCCGCCGCTTCTTCAAAAAGATAGCGCCGTTCTTCCGGCTTAGAAGAAAGTATCTGATCGATTTTTCCCTGTTCCATTACCGAATAGGCGGTTTTGCCTACGCCGGTGTCCCAAAAAAGTTCGCGTATGTCTTTTAGCCGAACTTGCGCCCCATTGATGAAGTATTCGCTTTCTCCGGAACGGTACAAACGCCTTTTAATTTCAATTTCCGGCATATCCATTGGCAGAAGCCCTGTTTCATTCGCGATAGCGAGGGTAACTTCCGCCACGTTGAGGGGTTTTCTGGCTTCTGTGCCGCCAAAGATAACGTCTTCCATCTTTTCCGCACGTAAGGATTTTATGGCGTGTTCGCCCAAGACCCATTTGATCGCGTCAACTACGTTGGATTTTCCGCAGCCGTTTGGCCCCAGAAGGGCGGTTATACCGTCGTTAAATTCTATATCTGTGCGGTCTGCAAAGGATTTGAAGCCGAGAATGGTGAGCCGTTTAAGAAACATAAATTAAAGTTGTCCTTCTTTGATGAATCCAGCAGAAAGCCTTTCTAGCAATGCATCAAATTGTTTTTGATGTTTTAAACCATAGTTTTCCAGCGGACCTAATTCTAATTGATCATAGCTGATATTTTTATTTTCATACTCGCAGAACATATTGGCAAGGTACACGGTATCAACCATATCTTTACAATCAAAAGGCGCGGCGTCAGGATCGTGATGATACCGAATTGCCGCTACTAACTTGTCGGGGAAATTCCATTTTTCGGCGATAAGGGCGCCAAGTTCCGCATGGTTCATGCCTGCGGAAAGATCTTCAAATGTTGATATGGGAAGGCTTTTTTCGCCGCAGAACCCTTTTATTTTATTTAACAGATCGGGATGTACATTGGAAAAAACAATTTTCCCCATGTCGTGTAACATTCCGCCTATATATACGTCGTCCAAAAGCCCGGAAACATTTTTAAAATTCTTAACCAAATTATACGCATAAAACGCGGTTTTGTACGAATGTTCCCAAAGTTTCTTTTTTTCAGCCGTATCATCGCCTAATACTTTTTGTGTTCCGTAAGAATAAAGCAGGTTTTTTATTCCCTTTATTCCAATCATTTTTACCGCATCCGAAATATTGTCAACTTTTTTTGACAACATATATTGCGCAGAATTGACAATTTTTAACAGATCCGCCGTAAGCGCCGGGTCCATCGAAATTTGCCTTGCAATCATCGGCATATCGGAAGCCGGATCGTTAATAAGTTTTTGTATAAGCAGGACATTTTCCGGAAATTGCGGCAGGCTGTTAATATTCTCTACAATTTCCGCCGACAGAGCCGACATATTTTCTATCATTGTTTTATCAAGAGGAATAGAAATACTTGCGATTGTGCAGTTGTTTTTTGTCTTGATTGTAAATGCATCGTCTTCAAGCCCGATTTTTCTTAACATGAGGACAAGGATAACAAGCCCAAGCCCCGCGCCTTCGGAATCATCAAGCACCTGGGACAATGCGTCTTCCAGACTGTCGTATTGTCTTGACCTTGCCATCTTGTCCTGTATCCGCAGTTGTTCCATTTTATTTGCGGTAACATTATTGCGTATTTCAATAATTATTGTATTTCGCTTAACTTGTAAAATTATTTTTATAAAAAGCCCTTTTTCCTTTTGTAACTGAAGATAATAGCCAATATTGCTGATTGTATCTTCCTTAAAATTTTTCATTCCGGTGTTGTAATCGTTATCATTATTAATATCTAATCCGCGTTCTTTAAAATATATCCGTTTTGTATTGGCTTTTTTTGCGTTAATTATAAGTTCTTGTACGCAGTAGACAACGTAGTCTTTAAGTTTCATTTGATTCATATGTTTAAGAAACGCGTCAATTACTTGTTCAATGTAAATCTCTATTTCTTTGGGATGCGTATATGTTGTTATTGTCAGCGGGAGTCCGGACTGTATGGCTTTTTTAATTTTTTCCTCATCCACAACCAGCTCGGAAGCAGAACTCATAATTTAAAACCTGCCTTTAAAAATCTGATATACGGTGGTTAGCGCCGTTTATCATGATAATATTTACCATAATATGATAGTAAAAACTATCTTTATATAATATTAACTTTTTCCATAGAAATCAAGGTATTCAATATTAATACGATATATGAAAAACGGGTCAAAATGACACAGTATTTTGACACATTTAGGGCTTTGTGTCATTTTCCCCGAAACGAGAATTATGCAGATAAAAAAACCATGAAAAAACACATGGATTGACCGTAAAAGCGCAAAAAATCGCTTGGCATGGATATTGCTATTAAATGTGTATAAAAGGTGGTGAATTATGAACAATACAAGAAAAAGAAAAGAATTAAATGAAAACCTTACGGTTTATTTAAAAGAGATGAATCGTATTCCGATGCTCAGCAGGGAAGAAGAAGAATTAACCGCCCATGAGGCGGCGGCTGGCAATAAAGCTGCCAGAGAGAAACTTATTAACGCTAATTTGCGCTTTGTTATTACAATAGCAAAAAAATATCAAGGGCTTGGGCTTCCCCTGGAAGACCTGATTAGCGAAGGTAATGTAGGACTTGTTAACGCGGCTGACCGTTTTGATGTTGATAAAGGTTATCACTTTATATCTTATGCCGTATGGTGGATACGTCAATCCATTTTAAACGCCCTCTGTGAGAAATCCAGAATGATAAGGCTTCCTGTAAACTGCGCGGCGGATCTTGTTAAGATTGAAAAAGCCGGGAAAATGATTGAAAAGCAGCTTTCGCCGGAAGAAGAAATCAATGAAATTGCGGAAATGCTTAACATGGATAAAAACCATGTTAAGGAAATCGTCAATATTTCAAGAGAAATTGTTTCACTAAATAATAGTGTTAATAACAACGATTTACCATTGATAGATTATATCGAAGATAATCAGTACATAACTCCGGAAAAATACGCGGAGCAGAGTTATATGAAAGATGATATAAATAAAGTTCTTGATACCCTGAATGAAGATGAAGCTAACATTATCCGCTGTCATTACGGTCTTGGACGGCAGGAGATGTCGCTGAATGAGATTGGCGCTTTTTATAACCTGAGCAAAGAACGTATCCGCCAGATTGAAGAAAAAGCCATTACAAGGCTTAGAAACCCAAAACGCGCCGATAAACTTGAAACTTATGTTGCGTAATTAATAATGTTGCAAAAAAAAACGCACCCATAAACGGGTGCGCTTTCATTTTGTTTTACAGTTTTACTGTTTTTTCATGGTTACAGTGTATTTTGGCTTGCCGTCTCTATCAATTTCCATTACCACATCGCCATTTGTGCCTGCTGCCTTAAAAGAATATGTCCTTCCCGCATCAGGACATGCAAATGTCATCCCTGTTTGACGTCCATCTGGAGTAACCTGAAAATTCTGAATTGTTTTGTTGGAAAAACTATAAAGTTCATCTCCAGTCTTGCTATCCAGAATTCTTATGTTGGTAGCTGAAAATTCCCAAATTGCATCATAATTGGAATCGAGCCATTTTCCCGGAGGAAATGATCCAATCTGGACCGCCTGTCCAAATAATGCAGCCGCCGCAAACAGTAAAACTAATACAATGATTAATTTTTTCATCTTATATCTCCTTATTAATATAGATTTTATCAAATTGTAGCAAAATAAAAAAAATATGTCAATAGAAAAAGTTTTTTTTTCATAATAAATACATTGGCGGGGAAAAGCTAAATTTGGTGTTTTTTACATAAATTCTATCTAAAATTAACACCAAAATGGATATTAAATTTTATTACTGTAAATCTTTATTACATAAGGGTTTACAGTTAAATTTATACACAAATTGATAACTAAATGTAATTCTACCGTTGACATTATGCTTTTCTACCCATAAACTTAATATATGAATATATCCACATATACGGTTAAACCGAAACTTCCGCCAGTTTTAAAACCTTTGGAGGAGATTGCCCGAAATCTCTGGTTATCATGGAATTATGACGCAGTTCAACTTTTCATCAGGTTGGACTATGACAGTTGGCTTTCGTCCCAACAGAGTCCCGTGCGGACACTGGGCATGGTGAGTCAGGAACGGCTTGCGCAGGCCGCCAAGGACGATTCCTATTTGGCTGCGCTTAAAGAAGTATATGACAGGTTTCAGCGTTACAAAAAAGGAGAAACTTGGTACAGGGGCGGCCATAAGGATGTTGTAGCGTATTTCTCGATGGAATACGGAATGGACGCGTCCTTGCCTATTTATTCAGGCGGTCTTGGGATTCTTTCCGGGGATCACATGAAGACTTCTTCGGATTTAGGTCTGCCCCTTGTCGGTATCGGGCTTTTGTATAGGCAGGGTTATTTTACGCAGATGCTGAACGCCGACGGTTTTCAGCAGGAGAGTTATCCCGAAAACGACTGGTATAATATGCCTGTCGAGAAAAAAATCGGTAAAGACGGACTGCCTCTAAAAATTACTGTGGAATTAGCGGGCAGGCATGCAGTTGCCCAAATTTGGGAAGTTAAAGTTGGCCGTTCTTCACTTTACCTGTTAGATACAAATATCGAAGAAAATACGCAGGATATAAGAAATATTACCTCGGCGCTTTACGGCGGTGATAAAGAAACCCGTATGCAGCAGGAAATATTGCTGGGTATCGGCGGCATACGTGCGTTACGCGCATTGGGAATTAATCCGGCGGCTACTCATATGAACGAAGGACACGCCGCGTTTATGGGGCTTGAAAAAGTTCGCGAAATCATGAGCGAGATGAGTTTTTCTTTTGAAGAAGCGCGTGAAGCGGTTTGGCCGACAAGTATTTTTACTACCCATACTCCTGTTCCAGCTGGAAATGAGCGTTTTGATATCGCCATTATGGACAAATATTTCCGTTCATGGCCTCAGGTTTTGGGTATTTCATGGAAAGATTTTCTGGGTCTCGGCAGAATCAATGTAAATGATGAACAAGAAACTTTTTGTTTAACTGTGCTTGCGTTAAAAATGGCAGCCTATGCCAACGGCGTGGCAAAGCTTCACGGATTAGTATCACGTGATATGTGGAAAGGGTTGTGGCCGGGGCTTCCGCTTAACGAAGTTCCAATCCATCATGTTACAAACGGCGTTCATACGCGCACATGGATTTCTTCCGGTATGCTCGATCTTTTAGACCGTTATTTTGGCCCTCACTTTGAAGATAAACCGACAGAACTGAATATTTGGGAGCGTATGGATCGTATCTCCGATGAAGAATTGTGGCGTACCCATGAACGCCGCAGAGAGCGTCTTGTCGCTTTTGTGCGCGAGCGTATTCGCGAACAGTATAAACGGACAGGCGCGGTAGAGCGTCGGATACGTCAGGCGGAGGATGTTCTTTCTCCTTACACGCTGACGCTTTGTTTTGCGCGCAGGTTTGCCACCTATAAACGCGGTAACCTGCTTCTTCGCGATCCTGAACGCCTTTTGCGGTTGGTCAGGGATAATGATCGTCCTGTACAATTAATTTTTGCCGGTAAAGCGCATCCGCATGATATGCCGGGCAAAGATTTAATTCGCGAGATAATTCACTTTGCCGAAAAATATGACGTAACAAACCGTATTGTATTTGTTGAAAATTACGATATGAGCGTTGCAAAATATTTAACATCCGGCGGTGATGTATGGCTTAATACCCCGCGCCGTCCCATGGAAGCGTCCGGCACAAGCGGCATGAAGGCTGCGATGAACGGCGTTCTTAACTGTTCAATTTTGGACGGCTGGTGGGACGAAGCGTATAATGCTCAAGTTGGCTGGGCAATCGGCCACGGCGAACAGTACAACGATGAAAGGCTTCAAGACGACATTGAAAGCAAGGCGTTGTACGATTTACTGGAGCGCGAAATTGTTCCGATGTTCTACGAAAGAGGCCACGATGGTCTTCCGCGTGAATGGATAAAAATGATGAAAGACTGTATGAAGCAAATCGGGCAGTCGATGGCGTCTCACCGAATGTTGATGGATTACTCAAATCAGTTTTACTTCCCCGCGCTTAAAAATTTCCGCCGTTTCAGCAAAGATGAGTATGCCGAAGCAAAATCACTAGCGGCGTATTTTAACAAATTGCAGCAGTCATGGGGTAACTTAAAAATTGTCAAGATTGATTCCAACGCCAAGCCTGTTATGCAGCGCGGCGATATGCTGACCGTAACGGCGTACCTTGATTTGGGCAATATTTTACCTAACGATTTGCAAGTTGAATTGTACCACGGCACAGTGTCGAATCAGACTAGGGAAATTGTCGATGCGAGAAAGACAGAAATGAAGTGGCTCAAGAGCGACGGCAATTTGAACCTGTATCAGGTTCGCATTGAGTGTATGGATACGGGAATGCAAGGGCACACGGTGCGTATTCTGCCCAAGCATGACGCGTTGATACACCCATACCGTTGCGGCTTTATTAAGTGGGCGTAGTCCATAATAAATAGGCAGTACCTGATAACCTGCCATAAAAAAACAGGAGTTTTCTATGCAAAATCCCCTCTCTTTCAAGTATCTTGATGTGGTTGCGTCATTTTTTGTTGTTATCCTCGTGGTTAGCAACATTGCGTCTTCGGCAAAAATTGTCGATCTTGGATTTTCTCTTTTTTCAATACCGATGGCTTTTGATGGTGGAACGATTCTGTTTCCGTTTGCCTATGTGCTGGGTGACGTGTTAACAGAAGTTTATGGATTTAAGACGGCGCGTCGGGTTATTTTTACCGGATTTGCGGCTTTGGTATTAACCACCGTAGTTTTCTTTGTGTTGGGAAAATTGCCGCCGGAAGCGGGCTGGGAAACGGAAACCGGCGGAGATGCCGCTTTCAATGCCTTACTTGGCGGGATTAGTTACGGCGGTATTGTGATTGCGAGTTTATCCGCATATCTTGTTGGCGAGCTTTCCAACGCGATAATACTTTCAAAGCTGAAAGTTAAGATGGAGGGAAAGCTTCTCTGGGTGCGCACTATCGGTTCTACTCTAGTTGGCGAATTTCTGGATACGGCAATTTTTGTATTGATAGCCAGCGTCGCCGGAGTCTTTAGCTGGGGAATTTTTTGGTCGCTTGTTTTAACAAACTATATACTAAAATGCGGGATAGAAGCTGTTGTGACTCCCTTTACTTATTGGGTATCAGGGTTATTAAAAAAGAAAGAAGGGATTGATGTTTATGACAGATAATTGGTCTACATGAGTAATTTCCCGCCCGCACAGATGCGGACGGGTTATATAGAACACTACTTAGCTAATTGTTGCGCTGCTCGTTGGTTGGCGCTATTTCGCTGTTGCATTTCTGCCAGCGTAGTCTTCGCTAATTCTTCATTGGTCTGCTTGGCAAGGGCTTCCATCAACACAACAGCAGCCGCAGTACCTTCCGTTCCTTCTGTTAGTACGGCTTGGTTGTAGCCTGCCGCAAAATTTTTGTATTTGGCGTAAATTGTGCCGTAGGCCGTAGTAGCATCCTTGTAGTTCTTATCCTTGACCAATTTCTCCGCCTCGCTCATCTCTTTTTTGGCATCTTTGTTGTTTTGTTCTTTAGCAAGAGTGACGTTTATGGTCCGCTCGGTCGGTACCATTTCACCTGCAAGTTCCACAAGCGGTTTTTCGATTATCCTTTGCTGAATATCGGCAGCGCTGGGCAGTTGGGTAGAATCCTTGTTCGAATACTTGGACGAGGTTGCTGATTTTGTTCCAGCTCCTACGTTTGAATCGTCACGAGTGCGTACAATGCGATATCCAATATCTAAATTTCCTTGACGCTCATAGTATGTTACCGTTACCTCTTGATATATAGCCTTTCCGTCTGCATCTTTACCGACATATTGGCTTTCTTTAGCGGATCGGGAAGTATTAGATACTTGAAAGTTTGTTTGCAAAAAGATAACAGCGTCCACTTTGCCGGGATAATCCCCAACCGGAAATATTGCACCGCCAATATTGACAGATTGTCCTGCGCCGAGAATCCTGAGGATTTCACCAGTGTCATCCATGTCAGGCCGCTTAAATCCGTTGCATTTTCCAACAACAGTTATTGTATTGCCTTTATTGACAGATCCAACTTTGTCTAATTGAGAAGAAAGAAAAAACACATCTACCGCATCCTTGCCTACTTCTAAACGTACAAAAAAACCTCCTTTTGAAGTTTGCCCAATTTCTTTAACAACTCCGCTTGTTTTAATCATCTTTCCGCCATATATACTATCTGCCCTGACAGCATTAGCCAAATATGTCCCAACCAGATCTGCTGACTTTACTTCTATTGCCGGTGCTTGATATGCGGCAAGTTCTTTCCATTGTTTCCATGCCTGCAGTTCCACAGATGTCGCCACTGTATATTTACCTGTATTAGTGAGTCGCCGGGAAATTTCACTTGTAACTTGGGCATTATCCGAGTCAATAGCTATATGACTGATGCCAGCCATATTCAAACGGCCAGGTTCAGTATATTTTACCGGAACAGATGGGGTAACGCATCCGCTGAAAATCCATGCCACCAACACGAGCGGCAAACCAAGCAGAAAAAGACTTTTCTTGCTATTCCTCATTTTTTGTAACATTTTCATATTACTCCTTTATGCGGTCTTTCCCGCCGTCAAAATTTTTGAAGAACATAAATCCTTCTTTTTCCGCCTTAATAGGCAGATATAAAAAGCCGTATAATTTCCGGCATTTTATTAAAAATTCGAATTATCTCTGTTGAAATAAAAAAAATCAATAAGTTAGTCTTTATGAATAATATATTATTCTATATGGCAATAAGTCAATACCTAAAAAGCAATTATCTTATTCTTAAGAGCTAAAAGGTTGAAAAGATGATAAGCATTAGAGAAGTATTGGCGAAGAATATCAAAGAATACCGGCGTAAATACGGTTTTTCGCAGGATAAACTGGCTGAATTAGCCAATATTTCCTCACAGTATCTGGCCACGGTTGAAACATGCCGTAAATTTCCAACGCCTGAAGTGCTTGAGCGCCTTGCAGAAGCATTAGGCATTGAACCGCATGAACTTTTTACACTTGCCTCTACTCCTCAAAATGAACTGGAAAAGTTAAGACAGGATATAATAGGAGAAGTTGTAAATGCAATAAAACAATCTTTCGCCGAAGAAAGTAAAAAAAATAAAACCAATACCAAGTAATAATATTTTAAAACTTAATAGCCGATAAATTATTGGAAATTTTCATCAATATAGCTCCAAGTAGTTATATTGACAATTTATTATTTCTTTTTATATTATTGTTACATAACAGTTTGTCAAACATCAAGAATAAAAGACTGTACAAGGAGAAAAAATATGAAGAAGTTGGTAATTGTGCTGGCTCTTGTTGCAATTATTGCAACAGGGACGGCATTTGCAGGAGATCAAGATGGTCTTGGAATAGGCGCTTTTTGGTCAAGCGGCGGCGGATGGGGCAGTTCAGGAACCGTTGGTCATAGCGGCGCGCTTTCATTACATCTTCCGGGTATTCCGGTATATTGGGGAATAAACTTTGGTGGTTTTGGTCCTTTTGGAAATACATTATGGTTAGGCGTATCGGGAGATTTTCTCCCTGTGGTAAATAACCAACCGCTTGTTAAAAATATCGGCTTGAGTTGGTTTATCCGTCTAGGTCTTTATGGAAAAATTTGGTTAGGAGACATTACGGGTCTTGATTTCGGAGCAAGGCTTCCTGTTGGCTTAAGCTGGCAGCCGATTAAGGTCTTTGAGCTTTTCCTTGATGTCGCTCCCAGTATTGGCTTATATATTTACGATGGTAGTTTTGGTTTAGGCGGCGGCTGGGCTGGTGAGTTAGGCATCCGTCTCTGGTTCTAAATAATAAATAGTCTAAAAATTAACCCCGGTGTTCATTGAACTGCCGGGGTTTTTTTACCTGACCACTAAAAATATTTTAAAATTTATATACTTAATGGAAAATGCTTTATAGTGTTTTTATTATAAAATACCAATATTATTATCAATATTTTTAGTGGTCAGGAATCGCCTAATATTTCATATAGCCTTTCAAGGTCTTCCATTGAATAATAGTCAATATGTATTTTGCCCTTGTTCATGTCGCCTTCAATAACTACTTTGGTTCCCAATTTGCCGATAAACTTTTCTTCCATTGCGCCTACTTCGGGCGGTCGTTTTGAAGCTTTGCCTTTATCTGCGCTTTTTGGCTTGTCTTGTTTTTCAGTATTTATAACCGCCGCCCGCTTTTCGGTTTCCCTAACCGAGACATCGTTTGTAAGTATTTCCCTGTAAAGTTTATCCCTCGATTTTGCGTCAATTACAGATAACAAAGCCCTTGCGTGTCCTGAACTTACTTTACCCTCTTCAATGCTTTTTTGTATTTCTATGGGCAGTTTAAGAAGCCGCAGCGCGTTTGCTACGGTCGATCTGTTCTTTCCCACCCGCGCCGCAAGCTCGTCCTGGGAGAGATTTGAAAAGTCCATCAGGTTTTTATATGCCGCCGCTTCTTCTATCGGGTTTAAATCACTGCGTTGGATATTTTCTATTAGCGAAATTTCAAGACGCTTTTGATCGGTATAATCGCGGATAATTACTGGGACCGTATCAAGGCCGGCCAGTTTTGCGGCGCGTGTTCTGCGCTCACCGGCGATTATTATGTAAGCGCCGTCTCCTGTATCCGCCGCGATTATTGGTTGTATGATACCGTAAGTTTTGATTGAGTCAGCCAGTTCCTGAAGTTCGGTCTCATCAAAATTTTTACGGGGCTGGCCGGGGTTGGGGATAAGTTTGCTCACCGGTAACTGAACAATGTCCTGCGCTTTGTTTCTAGAAGAGGCTGCTGTGGCTGGAGAGGAAACAGTTTGATCATCAATCGGTGCAACGGAAGATTCGTTATCGTCATTATTTTCCAGTAATGCGTCAAGGCCTTTTCCCAAACCGATTCTACGCGCCATTTGTTCCTCCTGACTTGCGGAGCAGTTCCTGAGCAAGAGCGTGGTATGCCCTTGCCCCCGGGCATTGCGGGTCGTAAAGAGAAATGGGCATCCCGTAGGAGGGCGCTTCTGAAAGACGGATATTTCGCGGAATGATAGTATTTAAAACCGTGTCTTTATAAATGGCGCTGACCTGCTTGATTACGTCATTGGCAAGCCTGGTTCTTGGGTCGTACATTGTAAAAAAAATGCCGCCGATTTTCAAAGACGGGTTCAGTCCTTTTTGGATAAGTTTGGTTGTGTGCAAAAGCTGTTTAAGTCCTTCCATGGCGAAGTACTCGCACTGCATTGGGATAAGTACCGAATCTGCGGCGGCTAGACCGTTCATTGTAAGCTGGCCCAGGCTGGGAGGGCAATCAATCAGTATAAAGTCATATCCGTTTTTAATCGGAGTTAAGGCTTTTTTCAAGAAGAAGTTACGCTCCTTCTGATCGATTAGCTCTACCGCCGCGCCTGAAAGATCGATGCTTGCCGGAATTACTTCCAATTTATTAACGGCAGTTTTTTTTATCGCCTGTTCGGGAGTTGCCGTACCGGAGAGCAATTCATAAATTCCGGGCTTAGGCGGGTTAGCGCCGATGCCGCTTGAGAGGTTAGCCTGCGCATCAAAATCAACCAAAAGGACGTTTTTTCCGGCATCCGCAAGGTACGCCCCAATATTTATTGCCGAGGTAGTTTTTCCAACGCCGCCTTTTTGGTTTACAAAGACGCAAATCTGTCCCATAGCTAAAATGTAGCAAATTAATAAACTTTTTTCCAGTCTGCCGGATTTTGATTTTTATATAAAGCACTACAGTTTATCGATCTGTACTGTATGCAAAAGGATAACTCTTTCAATTACTCTGAGCATGGTTTGTGTAAGAGTATAAAATTTTCCCTACACGATCGATATGGGCCTTCAATTCGGGATTTGACAACTGAGCGTAAATTGAGACATCAACAAAATAAGGTATATCCGAATCGTCAAAATCCCCAGTGATACGCAAAAGATCGGTATGGGTAAAAGTTTTATCAGATTTTAGAGATATGTCTATATCGGAACCAGTGCGATAATTACCTTTTGCTCTGCTACCGTAGAGAATGACTTCTTTAATACTGGGGTATTTACAAAAAATAGAATTAAGCGTGTTTAAAGTTCTGTCGGGCAATCCGTATTTCATATTATTCCATATTATTCATTTTTTCGGAAAATACGGTAAATTGCAAATAATAATTTTTTATTATTGCCTCAGCCAAATCATCGGCTATTTTTTCGTCATAAGTATGAGCGGCCAAATTTCGGTCTCTTATCATATCCATCCATATTTGCCCATCCTCAATAAGACCCTGATTTAGCGCGTGCCGGACTGCGCCCTTACTGCCGACAATACCGATTATTCCTTGTTCATCAAGATAATCTTTCATTAGATTCCAAGCCATCTCAAAGGTAAACTCAAACCCCTGTATCATCCCCTGTTTTTCAAGATCGGTCAGGTTACGGGTTGCCGCAAGTTCTACGGCGCTTTTCAATGTGGCAAGAGCTTTTTTATAGTTATAAAAACGTTGTTTCCAGCGAATATCCTCGTCTGTTTTTTCCATTATGTAATTATAAGACCATGATGGTTTTTTGTCGATACTCCCCACTCCCAGCAATCAGTTTCTTGGATTATAATAATTACTTGTATGGACTTTGTAGCGATAGATTTTGAGACTGCCAAGAAATCTCAGGAGAGCGCGTGTTCCGTCGGGTTGGTCAAATTTCTGGACGGGAAGGCGGTTGATACTTATTATTCGCTGATACGCCCGCCCAGTCTTTATATTCGCCCTGATTTTACGATGATTCACGGTTTAACGGTTGATGATGTAAGAGACGCGCCAAAGTTTAATGACATTTGGGACAGCGGAATAAAACCGTTCATCGGCGATTTACCGTTGGCGGCGCATAATGCTCCTTTCGATATGGGCGTACTTTACGCGGTACTCGATTGGTACAGGCTGGAAATCCCCGCGCTGCCGTATTTCTGCACCTGCAATTTATCCCGCCGCGTCTGGCCGCATTTAAAGTCTCACGCCTTAACCGCATTGGCAAAACACTTCGGTATTGTCTACGAAGCGCACAACGCTCTTGATGACGCGATGACTTGCGGTAAATTGGTAATAATGTCAGCGCAGAAATTTGGCTGTTCAAGTGTTGATAATTTGCTTTCAACTGTTGGGTTGAGATTTGGGATGCTTGGGTAAAGATTAAATTGCGGGATTTCTCAAAAAGGAACAATCGAACCTTCGGTTCGTGAACACAAATAGAGATAGGATATTTTCGGCGCAACGGTGGCACAAATGATGTCATCTTCATGACTGCCCTTATAAGCTCCCGCAAACGCAATGACTTTCTCAATGACAAAATCTCCGATCATTATTTTATCTATGGAAAGTCCCTTTTGTCGAATAAAACCCAACGTCCGTCATATTCGGCTTCTACTTCCCGGTAGTTAAGAACACGCTTTTCCGCAGTCATTGTTACCATATAACTGTCTCCTTGTAACGTATAATTACAAAGGCATTTTCCTCCCAAATTCGCCCTATTGACAAATTCACTTTAAAATATTAATATGTTCTTAATGAGGCAAAAAATGGCTATTAATACTCAATTTCCGACACAAAAACCATTGCTTAATATCCTAATTCAAAAAAACTTCAAAGTGCGGACAATGAAAATGAGGGGATTTAATGGCTATTAATAACATTTTTAAAAAGTGTAACATATCTCTGTCTGACTGCGGCGCAAACGGCGGGATAAATCCCGCCTCATTTTGTTCATTTGGGATACGCTGTTCGGCGCCGGGGCGTTTGGATTTGGTTCATCCACACGCCT